>JAEYNO010000429.1 GCA_023412515.1 Actinomycetes bacterium | reverse complement strand
GTCGTGCGCCGCGCGGTCCAGGCGTCGCACGAGCGACGACAGGACGTGCGGCTGCAGCAGACCGCGTGCGCGGCCGCCGTGAGCCCTCGGCATGGCACCCCTCCCGGTGCGCGGCGCGCACGTCCGGCCCAGCGTCGCACGCGGCCCCCGGGGCTGCCGGTCGTGCGTCGTGGCGCTGGTCACACGCGCGCGGGAGGGGCACGCTGGTGCCATGACGACCGACGCGGACGCACGGCTGCGCGAGCTGCGGCTGCTGCGCACGGTGCGCGACCGCATCGACCGGGACTACGCGCAGCCGCTCGACGTCGAGGCGCTCGCGCGGGGCGTGCACATGTCCGCCGGGCACCTCAGCCGACGGTTCCGCGCCGCGTTCGGCGAGCCGCCGTACGCGTACCTCATGACGCGTCGCGTCGAGCGCGCGATGACCCTGCTGCGGCGCGGCGACCTGTCGGTCACCGAGGTGTGCTTCGCGGTCGGGTGCGGGTCGCTCGGCACGTTCACGACGCGGTTCACCGAGCTGGTCGGCGTCTCGCCCGGGCGCTACCGGCGCCTCGCGGCGGGCCAGGGCGCGGGTCTTCCGGGCTGCGTCGTGAAGCAGGTCATGCGCCCGCGCCGGGACCCGTCAGGATCCGAGAAGTCCGGGGCGGGTGCGTCGGCCTAGCGTGGCGCGCATGGACCTGTTCCTCCACCTGACGTTCCTGCCGGCCGACGACCCCGAGGCGTCGCTCGCGTTCTACCGCGACGTGCTCGGGTTCGAGGTGCGCAACGACGTCGGCCACGGCGCGATGCGCTGGATCACCGTCGGCCCGCCCGCGCAGCCGAGGACGTCGGTCGTGCTGCACCCGCCGGCGGCCGACCCGGGCATCACCGACGACGAGCGGCGCGTGATCGCCGAGCTCATGGCGAAGGGCTCGTACGGCGCGGTCGTGCTCGGCACGTCCGACGTCGACGCCGTGTTCGCGCAGGTGCAGACGGGCGGTGCCGAGGTCGTGCAGGAGCCCGCCGACCAGCCGTACGGCGTGCGGGACTGCGCCTTCCGCGACCCCGCCGGGAACATGGTGCGCATCCACCAGCTCGCGTGAGGCGTCCGGGTGCGCCGGCGGGCGTCGCCGGGGCCGGGTGAAATCCCCGCCCGCGGGGTGCGATCGAACAGGTGTTCGATACGATGGCGCCATGCCCGACCGCCCGACCCCGCCGCGCCCGCCCGCGCGGGACGTCGCCAACAGCGAGGTCCCCGACGGCATCCCGACCCGCCCGCAGGGCGACGTCGCGGTGGTCGTCCGGCTCGTGTGGTCCGACGGCACCGAGGAGTGGCGCGCGGCGCGCGCGATCCGGTGGACGCGCACGCACGTGATGGTCGCGTGGCGCGAGCACGACCACGACCCGCGGTCCGAGCGGCACACCTGGCTGCGCGCGGGCGACGTCGCGCGGTCCGTGAGCTGGTTCGTGCCGCCCGAGCGCGTCCCGCCCGAGCGCACGCCGCCCGAGCGCACGTCGGCCTGACCGCGCGTCGGCCCGACCGCGGGACCGGTGGTGCCCGGTCACGCGCGCACGCGCCGCGCGACCACCTTCCCGAGCTCCGCGAGCAGGAACACGGCGAGCGCGAACGCCGCGGTCAGGCCCCACTCGCGCGCACCGATCGGCGCCGAGTCGAACCAGTCGTGCATGAACGGCGCGTAGGTGAACACGAGCTGCAGCACCAGCAGCGCGCCCACGGCCATCCACACCACGCGGTTCCCGGTGAGCACGCGCCACGTCAGGCTCGACCCGGTGAGGAACCGGCACGAGAACAGGAACGCGGTCTGCCCGAGCGCGAGCATCGTCACCGCGGCGGTCTGCGCGACGCCGTCGCCGGCGCCGAGCTGCTTCTCGACCAGGTACGTCGCGAGCGTCGCGCCGCCGATCAGCAGCGACGCCCACACCACGAGCACGAGCGCAGGCCGCGACAGCACCGCCTCCTTCGGGGACCGTGGCGGCCGGTCCATGATCCCGGCCTCGGCCGGGTCGTAGGCGAGTGCGAGCGACAGCGTGACCGCGGTGACGAGGTTGACCCACAGGATCTGCACGGGCGTCAGCGGGAGCGCGAGCCCGAACAGCACGGCCACGAGGATGACGAGCGACTGCGCGCCGTTGGTCGGCAGCAGGAACACCACCGACTTGCGGATGTTGTCGTAGATCCGGCGCCCCTCCTCGACCGCGCGCTCGATCGTCGCGAAGTTGTCGTCCGCGAGCACGATCTCGGCGGCCTCCTTGGTGGCCTCGGTCCCCTTGACGCCCATCGCGATGCCCACGTCGGCGCGCGTCAGCGCGGGCGCGTCGTTGACGCCGTCGCCGGTCATCGCGACCACCTCGTGGTGCGACTGCAGCGCGCGCACGATCCGGATCTTGTGCTCGGGGCTCGTGCGCGCGTACACGTCGACGTCCCGCACGCGCGTGCGCAGCTGCTCGGCACTCATGGCCTCGAGCTCGGCCCCCGTGAGCGCCTCGACCTGCTCGCCCGCGGGCACGATGCCCAGCTCGCGCGCGATCGCGACGGCGGTGCCCGCGTGGTCGCCCGTGATCATCTTCACCGCGATGCCGGCCCGGTGGCAGTCGGCGATGGCGGCCACGGCCTCCGGCCGCGGCGGGTCGACGATGCCCACGACGCCCAGGAACGTGAGCCCGTCGTCGACGTCCGCGAGCGTGAGCGTCGACGACGCGGGGTCGACGCGCCGCTCGGCCGCCGCCAGCACGCGCAGCCCCTGCGCGCCGAGCGCGTCGACCGTGCGTCCCCACGCCGCCGCGTCGAGCGGGACCGTGC
>JAEYNO010000405.1 GCA_023412515.1 Actinomycetes bacterium | reverse complement strand
GCGTGCGCCTGCCGGTCCGGCGCGCTGCGCGTGCTGGGGCGCTCGCCCGGGCGCAGCCGCACCGTCACGGTCACGTCGCCGGCCGGCGGCGCCGGCACGTCCACGTCGGACGAGCCGTCCGCGCCCGTGGGCACCCACCCGCGGTCCACGACGAGCACGCGGCCCGCGTCGACCGGCGGCCCGAACGCGCCGGGCGCGGCGTCCGTGACCAGCAGCGGCACGAGCGCGTGGTACGCGGGCGTGCCGTCGACCGGGCGGTTGCGCAGCAGCACGGTCGACTCCGGCAGGTACCGGCCCTGCACGACGACGGAACGCCACGCGTCGGCGTCGGGGAGCGTCGCGGCGGGGTCGGGCACGACGTCCGCCAGGTCCACCGGGTCGGCCGCGTAGTTCGCCTCCACGACCGCGATCGCGGCATCGCGCGCGACGTGCCGGTGCCACTGCCAGCGGCCCAGGAACGTGCAGACCACCGCCACGACCAGCCCGACCACCAGCAGCCCGACCGCGCGTCGGCGCGCGTCGGCGCGCAGGTCCGCGGGCGTCAGGCGCAGGACGTCGTCGCCCGCGGGCGGCGCGGGCGTCACGCGCCGACCCGGTCCAGGTCGTCGACGGGCACGACGTCGCGCAGGAAGTCGCGCACCCGCAGGTACTCCGCCAGGTGCTCGCGGTGGTCCTCGCACGCGAGCCACACCTTGCGGCGCTGCGGCGTGTGGAGCTTGGGGTTGTTCCACAGCACGCCCCACGCGGGCACCTGGCGGCACCCCCGCGCGCTGCACACCAGCTCGTCGACCGCGTCGGGCACGGCCGACCCGTCCGGCGTCGTGCTCACCGTCCACCTCCCAGCTCGTCCTTGCGGGGCGCGGGACCGATCTCGCGCGCCTCGTAGTACACGTCGGGCTCCTCCCGGCGCCGCCGGGCGGTGGTCGCGAGCAGCACCGCCACGTAGGGCAGCACGCTCGCGGCGACCAGCAGCGCGAGCGGCACCCACAGCGGCACGTGCGACCACAGCAGCCCCGCCGCGACGAAGCACACCACGCGCACGCCCATCTGCCACAGGTAGCGGCGCTGGCGGCGGGCCAGGTCGTCGGCCGGCGACTCGGGGGCCGAGGTGATGCGGTGCACCTCCGGCTCCTGCCGGGCACCGTGCCGACGCGTGCTCACCACCCGATGGTAGGCGTCGGTCCTGTGCCCGGCCGCGCGGCGCCGGGCCGGGGGCCGCCGTGCGGCGCACGTCACGCTTTGTCGAGGTCCCACAACGCCCGGCCCCCAACTCGTGGCGCCCCGCACCGCCGTGCCGCGCGCCGGCTCGGCTAGCGTCGTGTCCCGTGCCTGCCACGACGCCCGAGCCCACGACCCCCGACGCGACCCCCCGCCAGCGCAGCGTGCTGGTGACCGGCGCCAACCGCGGCATCGGCCGTGCGATCGCCGAGCGGCTCGTCGCCGGCGGCGACAAGGTCGCCACGATCGTCCGGTCGGGCGGCGCCCCCGCCGGCGTGCTCGAGGTGATCGGCGACGTGCGGGACACGGCGTCCGTCGACGCCGCGTTCACGCAGGTCGAGGCCGCGCACGGCCCCGTCGAGGTGCTCGTCGCCAACGCCGGCATCACGCGCGACCAGCTGCTCATGCGCATGACCGACGACGAGTTCGCCGAGGTCCTCGACGTCAACCTCACCGGCGCCTTCCGCGTCGTGCGCCGCGCCAGCAAGGGCATGATCCGGCTGCGCCGCGGCCGGATCGTCCTCATCTCGTCCGTCGTGGGCCTGTACGGCTCGCCGGGCCAGGTCAACTACGCGTCGTCGAAGTCGGCGCTCGTCGGCATGGCGCGCTCGATCACGCGAGAGCTCGGCGCGCGCGGCATCACCGCGAACGTCGTCGCCCCCGGGTTCATCGACACCGACATGACCAAGGCCCTCCCGGAGGACCGCCAGCAGGCCTACCTCGGCTCGATCCCCGCGGGCCGGTTCGGCCAGGCCGACGAGGTCGCCGCCGCTGTGCAGTTCCTCGCGTCCGACGCGGCCGCGTACGTCTCGGGCGCCGTGCTGCCCGTCGACGGCGGCCTCGGCATGGGCCACTGAGCCCGCGCCCCACCCCCCACCCTTCCGACCGCACGCGCCCCGCGCGGCGGACCGTGACCGAAAGGCACACCATGGCACTCCTCGAGGGCAAGACCCTCCTCGTCACCGGCGTCCTCACGGACGGGTCGATCGCGTTCCACGTCGCGCGCCTCGCGCAGGAGCAGGGCGCGCAGGTGATCCTCACGTCGTTCGGGCGCCAGCTGCGCCTCACGCAGGCCATCGCGCGCCGGCTGCCGCAGCCGGCGCCCGTCGTCGAGCTGGACGTCACGAACGCCGACGACCTCGCCGCGCTCGCCGACCGCGTCCGCGAGCACGCCGACCGCCTCGACGGCGTCGTGCACTCGATCGGGTTCGCGCCGCAGTCCGTCATGGGCGGCAACTTCCTCGCCGGCGAGTGGGAGGACGTCGCGACCGCCGTGCACGTGTCTGCGTACTCGCTCAAGGCGCTCGCGGTCGCCGCGCTGCCGCTGCTGACGCGCGGCTCGGGCCTCGTCGGCCTCACGTTCGACGCGCGCTACGCGTGGCCCGTCTACGACTGGATGGGCGTCGCGAAGGCCGCGTTCGAGTCGACCGCGCGCTACCTCGCGCGCGACCTCGGCCCGCAGGGCGTGCGCGTCAACCTCGTCTCGGCGGGCCCGATCCGCACGACGGCCGCCAAGTCGATCCCCGGGTTCGAGACCATGGAGGGCGGCTGGTCCGACCGCGCGCCGCTCGGCTGGGACGTCACCGACCCCGAGCCGACCGCGCGCACCGTCGCGGCGCTGCTGTCCGACTGGTTCCCGGCGACCACGGGCGAGATCGTGCACGTCGACGGCGGCGTGCACGCCATGGGGCAGTGACGTACGTCGCGTCCCGCCGGGCGCGACGCGCCCTGACGTCGCGTCGACGGTCTGCGACCCTGGGCACGTGAGCACCCACCACCTCGTCATCCTGCGTCACGCCAAGGCCGAGCCGGGCGGCGCCGTGGTCGACCACGAGCGACCGCTCGCGCTCGCGGGCCGTCGGCAGGCGAGCGCGGTCGGTGCCGCGCTCGCCGAGGCCGGGCTCGCCCCGACGCACGTGCTGTGCTCGTCGGCGCTGCGCACGCGGCAGACCTGGGAGCTGGTGCGGACGCCGCTCGCGGCGTCCGGCGCACCCGACCCCGTGGTCACGGTGACCGACGCGCTCTACGACGCGGGCGCGGCCGAGGTGCTCGGCCTCGTGCGCGGCGTGCCGCAGGACGCGACGACCGTGCTGGTGGTCGGCCACGAGCCGACCGTGTCGCACGTCGCCGACGCCCTGGCGGGCCCCGGGTCGGACGGCGGCGCGGTCGCGCGCGTGCGCCCCGGCGTGCCCACGGCCACGTGGAGCGTGCTGGAGGTCGACGGCCCGTGGGCGCACCTCGACCTCGGTGCGGCGCGCCTCGTGGCGGTCCGCACGCCCTGAGGCGTCCTCAGCGCTCGCGGAACGCGTCCAGCGCGAGCACGGCGTCGAGCCGGTGACGGACGACGGCGTCGGCCGCGTCCGCCAGGACCGGCTTGGCGTTGAACGCGACGCCGGTCGCGGCGGCCGCGAGCATGTCGAGGTCGTTCGCGCCGTCGCCGATCGCGATCGTGCGCTCCATCGGGATGCCGGTGCGGCGCGCGTAGTCGGCGAGCGTCGTCGCCTTGGCCGCGCGGTCGACCACGGGGCCGGCGACACGACCCGTGAGCCGACCGTCGCGCACCTCGAGCCGGTTGGCGTGCACGAGCTCGATGCCGAGCCCCGCCGCGAGCGGTGCGACGACCTCGACGAACCCGCCCGACACGAGCCCGACCGGCCAGCCGCGGCGCTGCAGCTCGGCCACGAGCTCGCGGGCGCCCGGCGTGAGCTCGGCCTCGGCCAGCACGTCGTCGAACACCGCGACCGGCAGCCCCGCGAGCGTCGCGACGCGCTCGTGCAGGGACCGCGCGAAGTCGATCTCGCCGCGCATCGCGCGCTCGGTGATCGCCGTGACGAGGTCCAGCGACCCGGCGCGCGCGGCGAGCATCTCGACGACCTCGCCCGTGATGAGGGTCGAGTCGACGTCCATGACGACGAGGCGTCGGGTGTCGGCGGGCGCGGCGGGGCGGGTGTCCACGACCGGCAGGGTAGTGGCCGGCGGAGCGTGCTCGCGGCGGCGTCCGCAGGGTGTGCGGACCCCTGCCCTCCCCCCGACGGCGGCCGGCGGGAGGGGGGCGGATCAGTCCGTGATGACCGTGCCCTTGGGCACGACCGTGATGCCGCTGTCGGTCACGGTGAAGCCGCGCGCCCGGTCGTGCTCGGGGTCGAGGCCGATGCGGGCCCGCTCCGGCACGACGACGTTCTTGTCGAGGATCGCGCGGTGGATCTGCGCGTACCGCTCGACCTGCACGCCGTCCATGAGCACCGAGTCGGTGACCTGCGCCCACGAGTGCAGCCGGATGCCGGGGGACAGCACCGACCCCGACACGGTCGCGCCCGACACCACGACGCCGGGGGACACGATCGAGTCCGCGGCGTGCCCCAGCCGCCCCGCACCCGCGTGCACGAACTTCGCGGGCGGCAGGCCCGTGTAGCCCGTGTACAGCGGCCACGCGTCGTTGTAGAGGTTGAACACCGGCTCGACCGAGATGAGGTCGTGGTTCGCGTCGAAGTACGACTCGATCGTCCCGACGTCGCGCCAGTAGTCGCGGTCGCGGTCGGTCGAGCCCGGCACGTCGTTGCGGATGAAGTCGTAGACGCCGGCCGTGCCGCGCTCGACGAACCACGGCACGATGTCGCCGCCCATGTCGTGCCGTGAGTTCACGTTCTCGGCGTCGACCGTCACGGCCTCGACCAGCGCGTCCGCGTTCGCGACGTAGTTGCCCATCGAGGCCAGGATCTCCAGCGGCGAGTCCGGCACGGGCGTCGGGTCGGACGGCTTCTCGCGGAACGCGGCGATGCGCGACGGGTCGCCGGGGACGGTCTCGATGACGCCGAACTGGTCGGCCATGCCGATCGGCTGCCGGATGCCCGCGACGGTCAGCTCGGCGCCCGACTCGATGTGCGCGTCGACCATCTGCGAGAAGTCCATGCGGTAGACGTGGTCGGCGCCGACCACGACCACGATGTCGGGGCGCTCGTCGTCGATGATGTTGAGGCACTGGTAGATCGCGTCCGCGCTGCCCAGGTACCAGTGCTTGCCGACGCGTTGCTGCGCGGGGACCGCCGCGACGTAGTTGCCGAGCAGCGACGACATGCGCCACGTCTTGGACACGTGCCGGTCGAGCGAGTGCGACTTGTACTGCGTGAGCACGATGACGTGCAGGTATCGCGAGTTGATGACGTTCGACAGGGCGAAGTCGACGAGGCGGTAGATGCCGCCGAAGGGGACCGCGGGCTTCGCGCGGTGCGCGGTCAGCGGCATGAGCCGCTTGCCCTCCCCTCCGGCGAGGACGATGGCGAGGACACGCGGCGCTGGCATGTGCCCAACCTAGGCCCGAGACGCGTCCCGGGCGAGGTCACCGCGCCGCCGGGCGCTAGCGTGTCGCCTGGAGACCGGCGGTGGGCCGGTCACGACGGGAGGATCCGGTGCGCGTCGACCTGCTGACCCGCGAGTACCCGCCGCACGTGTACGGGGGCGCGGGCGTCCACGTGGCGGGCCTGACCGCGGTGCTGCGCGAACGCCTCGACGTGCGCGTGCACTGCTTCGACGAGCCCGTGGCCGAGCCGGGCACGTACGGCTACGGCGTGCCGGGCGGCCTCGCGGGGGCCAACCCGGCTCTCGCGACCATGGGCGTCGACCTCGCGATGGTCGACGGCATCGGCCGCGTCGACGTCGACGGGGCGCCGACCGACCTCGTCCACTCGCACACCTGGTACGCCAACCTCGCCGGGCACCTCGCGTCGCTGCTGCACGGCGTGCCGCACGTGCTGACCGCGCACAGCCTCGAGCCGCTGCGGCCGTGGAAGGCCGAGCAGCTCGGCGGGGGGTACGCGCTGTCGTCCTGGGTCGAGCGCACCGCCTACGAGTCCGCCGCGGCGATCATCGCCGTCAGCGGCGGCATGCGCGCCGACATCCTGCGCGCGTACCCCGCGGTCGACCCCGCGCGCGTGCACGTCGTGCACAACGGCATCGACCTCGACGGCTGGCGGCGACCGATGTCGGACGACGACCTCGCGCACGCGCGCACCGTCGTGCAGGGCCTCGGTATCGACCCCGACCGCCCGGCCGTGGTGTTCGTCGGCCGTATCACGCGCCAGAAGGGCCTGCCTTACCTGCTGCGCGCGGTCGAGGCGCTGCCGGCCGACGTGCAGGTCGTGCTGTGCGCGGGCGCCCCCGACACGCCCGAGATCCTCGCAGAGGTCACGGGTCTCGTCGCGGACCTGCGCACGCGGCGCACGGGCGTCGTGTGGATCGAGAAGATGCTTCCCCGCGACGAGCTCGTCGCGGTGCTCGCGCACGGCACGGTGTTCGCGTGCCCGTCGGTCTACGAGCCGCTCGGCATCGTCAACCTCGAGGCGATGGCCGTCGGGCTGCCCGTCGTCGGGACCGCGACCGGTGGCATCCCCGAGGTCGTCGACGACGGCGTGACCGGCTGGCTCGTGCCCATCGACCAGGTGCAGGACGGCACCGGCACGCCGGTCGACCCCGAGCGCTTCGTGGCCGACCTGGGCGCCGCGCTCGTCGAGGCCGTGTCCGACCCGGACCGCGCGGCCGCGTGGGGCGTCGCGGCGCGCCGGCGCGTCGAGGACCACTTCTCGTGGCACGCGATCGGCGAGCGCACGCTCGAGGTCTACCGGAGCGTGCTCGAGCGCTGAGGCGCGGCGGCGGGCCGCAGCGGGCCCGGGCCGGCGGTCAGCCGCGGCGCAGGTG
>JAEYNO010000382.1 GCA_023412515.1 Actinomycetes bacterium | reverse complement strand
CACCTGCGCCGGCGTCGACCGGCGGACGTCCACGCCCTCCACGCCGACGTCCGGCCCTACGCTGCCGGGCCCGACCGTGCCGACGCACGGGCCCGGGAGCCCCCCCTGCGCCGCGCCGGTGGGCCCGTGGGCCCCGCCACGCGCCGCGTCGCGCGTGCTCTGGCAGGATCGAGGCGTGCCGGACGCGACCATCCACGAGGACCTGCGGCGGCTCGCCGCCGCCTACGACGTCGTGCCCGGCTACCGCGGCCACGACGGCCTCGAGCACGAGGCCACCGACGAGACCGTCGTGCGGGTGCTGGCCGCCCTCGGGGTCGACGCGTCGAGCCCCGAGCGGGTCGCGCTCGCGCTCGCCCACGTCGAGAACACGCCGTGGCGGCGCACGCTCCCGCCGGTGGTCGTGACGCGGGCCGGCCGGACCGTGCGGGTCCCGGTGCACGTCACGCACGGCGACCCCGTGGACGTCTGGCTCGAGCTCGACCCCGAGGTCGGCGGCGGTCGCCGCGAGGTCACGCAGGTCGACGTCGTCGTCGAGCCGCGCACCGTCGACGGCCGGCTCGTGGGCCGGGCGACCTTCGAGCTGCCGTCCGACCTGCCGCTCGGCTGGCACGAGATCCACGCGGAGGGCCCCAGCGCGCAGGCGCACAGCCCGGTCGTCGTCACGCCCGACCGGCTCGAGCTGCCGCAGCGCCTGCGCGACGGCGGCGCGTGGGGCGTCATGGCGCAGCTCTACTCGGTGCGTTCGCGCGCGTCGTGGGGCGTCGGCGACCTCGCGGACCTGGCCGAGCTCGGGTGGCTCGCGGGGCGCCGCTGGGGTGCGGACTTCCTGCTCGTCAACCCGTTGCACGCTGCCGAGCCCGTCGAGCCGTTGACGCCCAGCCCCTACCTGCCGACCACGCGGCGGTTCGTCAACCCGCTGTACGTGCGCGTCGAGGACGTGCGCGAGACCGCCTACCTCTCCGCGGCCGACCGCGCGCTCGTCGAGTGGGCGGCCGAGCCCGTGCTCGCGCTCGACACCGACCCGGGCCCGATCGACCGCGACACCGCGTGGGCGGCCAAGAGGTCGGCGCTCGAGGTGGTGTTCGCGCACCCGCGGTCGCCCGCGCGGCAGGCGGCGTTCGACGCGTTCGTCGAGGAGCAGGGTGAGGGGCTGCGCGAGTTCGCGCTGTGGTGCGCGCTCGTCGAGCGGCACGGCCCGCCCGCGGGGTGGCCCGCCGAGCTGCACGACCCGCTGTCCGACGCCGTCGCGGCCGCGGCGGTCGAGCTGCACGACCGCGTGGTCTTCCACTCGTGGCTGCAGTGGGTGGCCGACGAGCAGCTCGAGCACGCGCAGCGCGTCGCGCGCGAGAACGGCATGGCGCTCGGGATCATGCACGACCTCGCCGTCGGCGTGCACCCCGAGGGCGCCGACGCGTGGGCGCTGCGCGACGTGCTCGCGACCGGCGCGTCGGTCGGCGCGCCGCCCGACATGTACAACCAGCAGGGGCAGGACTGGTCCCAGCCGCCGTGGCACCCCGAGGCACTCGCGCGGGCCGCCTACACGCCGTACCGGGACATGCTGCGCACGGTCCTGCGGCACGCGGGCGCGATCCGGATCGACCACGTCATCGGCCTGTTCCGGCTGTGGTGGGTGCCCGCGGGCAACGCCGCGACCGACGGCGCGTACGTGCGGTACGACCACGACGCGCTCGTCGGCATCCTCGCGCTCGAGGCTCACCGCGCCGGGGCGGTCGTCATCGGCGAGGACCTCGGCACCGTCGAGCCGTGGGTCGCTGACTACCTGTCCGAGCGCGGCGTGCTGGGCACGTCGGTGCTGTGGTTCGAGCAGGAGGCCGACGGGAGCCCGCGCGCGCCGGAGTCCTACCGACGACTCGCGCTCGCGACGGTGACGACGCACGACCTGCCGCCGACGGCCGGCTACCTCGCCGGCGAGCACGTGGCCCTGCGGGAGCGCCTGGGCCTGCTGACGCGCCCCGTGCGCGAGGTGCGCGCCGAGGCCGCGGCCGAGCGGGACCGCATGCTCGCGGCGCTGCGCGAGCGCGGGCTGATCGGGGCCGACCCGTCCGAGCGCGAGGTCGTCGAGGCCCTGCACGCGTGGATCCGCGCGACGCCCGCGGTGCTGCTGGGCGTCTCGCTGGCCGACGCGGTGGGGGAGCGGCGCGCGCAGAACCAGCCCGGCACCGACCAGGAGTACCCGAACTGGAAGGTGCCGCTCGCCGACGGCACCGGACGCCTCGTGCTGCTCGACGACCTGTTCACGCACGCGCGCGCCGAGTCGCTCGCGCGCGTCATGCGGCGGTGACCGCACCGCTGCGGCGCGTGCGGGTCGTGGGGACGTCGGGCTCGGGCAAGACGACGTTCGCGCGCCGCCTCGCCGACGCGCTCGGCGTGCCGCACGTCGAGCTCGACGAGGTGTTCTGGGGGCCCGGCTGGGTCATGCGCGACGCCGAGCAGGCGCGCGCCGACGTGCGGGCGCGCACCGTCGGCGGGGCGTGGGTCGCCGACGGCAACTGGACCACGAACCTCGGGGACGCGCTCGACGACGCGGACGCCGTCGTGTGGCTCGACTACCCGCGCCGCGTCGTCATGGCGCGCGTCGTGCGGCGGTCGGTGTGGCGCGGCCTGACGCGGCGCGAGCTGTGGCACGGCAACCGCGAGTCGCTGCGCGACCTCGTGCGGCGCGACCCCGAGGACAACATCGTGCTGTGGGCGTGGACCTCGTACGCGCGGGTGCGGGAGCGGTACGCCGCGCTCGCGGACCGTCCGGGGGCGCGCGTCGTGCAGCTCACGAG
>JAEYNO010000271.1 GCA_023412515.1 Actinomycetes bacterium | reverse complement strand
GCTCGCGGACGAGGTCGCGGGCGCGGGCGGTGCCGGGGTCGTGGGTCGCGGCGTCGCCGCCGCGCGGTGACGGGGCCCTGCCGGTCGTCCGGCTCCCGGCCCGTCCTCGGCCACCCGGGGTGCGGCGCCTAGGATCGGCTGCCGTGCCCCCCACGAGCCCCACGATCGGTGTCCTCGCCCTGCAGGGCGACGTCCGCGAGCACGTCGCCGCGCTGACGTCGCTCGGCGTCGCGGCCGTCGGCGTGCGCCGACGCTCCGAGCTCGACGCGGTCGACGCGCTCGTGCTCCCGGGCGGCGAGTCCACGACGATCGACAAGCTGCTGCGTGCGTTCGAGCTCGACGGCCCCGTGCGCGAGCGGCTCGCCGCGGGCATGCCGGCGTACGGGTCGTGCGCGGGGATGATCCTGCTCGCGGACCGGATCATCGGCGGCATCGACGGCCAGCGCACGCTCGGGGGTGTCGACATCACGGTGCGCCGCAACGCGTTCGGGCGGCAGGTGGACTCGTTCGAGACGGACCTCGTGATCGACGGCGTCGCCGACAGCGTGACCGACCCCGTGCACGCGGTCTTCATCCGCGCGCCGTGGGTCGAGGAGGTCGGACCGGCCGCCACGGTCCTCGGTCGCGTGGAGGACGGCCCCGCCGCCGGTAGGATCGTCGCGGTGCGCCAGGGCCCGTTGCTGGTCACGTCCTTCCACCCGGAGGTGACGGGCGACACGCGGGTGCACCGACTGTTCGTGCAGATCGTCCGCGACAGCCTGTGACGTCGCGGCGTCCTGCAGCCCGTCCCTCACGGACGGCGCCGCCGGGGCGCGACGCGGGCGGAACCAGCGGAGACGAAGGGGTAACGAGGCATGTCGGGTCACTCCAAGTGGGCCACCACGAAGCACAAGAAGGCCGTCATCGACGCGAAGCGCGGCAAGCTCTTCGCCAAGCTCATCAAGAACATCGAGGTGGCCGCCCGCACGGGCGGCGGTGACCCCGCCGGCAACCCCACGCTCTTCGACGCCATCCAGAAGGCGAAGAAGTCCTCGGTGCCGAACGACAACATCGACCGCGCCGTCAAGCGCGGCTCGGGTGCCGAGGCCGGCGGCGCCGACTACCAGTCGATCACGTACGAGGGCTACGGCCCGGGCGGCATCGCGGTGCTCGTCGAGTGCCTCACCGACAACCGCAACCGCGCCGCGTCCGACGTGCGGGTCGCGTTCACGCGCAACGGCGGCCAGATGGCCGACCCGGGCTCGGTCGCGTACATCTTCAGCCGCAAGGGCGTCGTCATCGTCCCCAAGGAGGGCACCGACGAGGACGCCGTCATGGAGGCCGTGCTCGAGGCCGGCGGCGAGGAGGTCAACGACCTCGGCGACCAGTTCGAGGTGCTGAGCGAGGCCACCGACCTGGTGCCCGTGCGGTCGTCGCTGCAGGCCGCGGGCATCGACTACGACTCGGCCGACGTCGTGTGGTGGCCCTCGACCCAGATCGAGGTCGACGCCGAGGGAGCGCGCAAGATCCTGCGGCTCATCGACGCGCTCGAGGACTCCGACGACGTGCAGAACGTCTACGCCAACTTCGACGCGTCCGACGAGGTCATGGCCGAGCTCGACGCCGAGTGAGTCGTCCGCCACGGGCCCCGTCACGGTGTGGCGGGGCCCGTGGCGCGTCCGCGCCTGCGACGATGACGCCGTGCGCGTGCTCGGAGTGGACCCCGGCCTGACCCGCTGCGGCCTCGGCGTGGTCGACGCGCTGCCCGGGCGGCGCGCACGCCTCGTGCACGTCGGCGTCGCCCGCTCCGACCCCGCGCTCGACGTCGACCAGCGGCTCCTGGTCATCGAGCGGTCCATCGAGGAGTGCCTCGAGGAGCACGCGCCCGACACCGTCGCCGTCGAGCGGGTGTTCGCGCAGCACAACGTCAGCACCGTCATGGGGACGGCGCAGGTCGCGGGCCTCGCGATGGTCGCCGCCGCGCGGCGCCGCATCCCCGTCGCGCTGCACACGCCGAGCGAGGTCAAGGCCGCCGTGACGGGGTCCGGACGGGCCGACAAGGCGCAGGTCCAGACGATGGTCGCGCGCCTGCTCGGGCTCGCGGAGGTGCCGCGGCCGGCGGACGCCGCCGACGCGCTCGCGCTCGCGATCTGCCACCTGTGGCGACCCGCGGGCACGCTCGGTGCGCCGCAGCGCGAGCCCGGTGGCCTCACCGCGGCGCAGCGGCAGTGGGCCGCCGCCGAGCAGGCCGCGCGCCGCCGGGCCTGACGCGCGTGTCGTTCGTACACGTGTTCGCACGTGTGGCACAGTGGTGGCCGGTCCACGAGGGAGGAGCGCGAGGGTGATCGCATCGGTGCACGGCACGGTGCTGGCGGTGCGGCTCGACGCCGCCGTCGTCGAGGTCGGCGGGGTCGGCATGCTCGTGCAGGCGACGCCCACGACGCTGGCGGGCCTGCGCGTCGGGCAGCCGACCCGGCTGTTCACGTCGCTCGTGGTGCGCGAGGACTCGCTCACGCTCTTCGGCTTCGCCGACGACGACGAGCGCGACGTGTTCGAGAGCGTCCAGACCGTCTCGGGCGTCGGGCCGCGGCTCGCGCTGGCGATGCTCGCGGTGCACACGCCCGACGGGCTGCGGCGCGCGGTCGCCGACGAGGACCTCGCGGCGCTCGTGCGCGTGCCCGGCATCGGTCGCAAGGGTGCGCAGCGCATCGTGCTGGAGCTCAAGGACCGCCTCGGCGCGCCCGCGCCGGCCGGGGGAGCGTCGTCGGTGCCGCTGCCGCCCGACCACCGCGACCAGGTCGTCGAGGCGCTCGTGGGGCTCGGGTGGCCCGCGCGGGCCGCGCAGGACGCGGTCGCGGCCG
>JAEYNO010000238.1 GCA_023412515.1 Actinomycetes bacterium | reverse complement strand
GGCCCGTGCCGACCGGCCGCGCGGCGGGACCGCGCGGAGCCGGGGCACCGACCCGCTGGATGCGTTCCTCAGGTCAGCGGGCACCCAGCTCGGCCGCGAGATCACGCGGACGATCTTCGGCACCCGGCGCCGGCGCCGCTGACGCGGGGGCCACGGCGGGCGTCGTCGCCGGCGGGGGCGTGCGACCCACCGTCAGGACGACCACCAGTCCGACGGCCGTGAGCGCGGCACCCACCCACGCGGGGGCGAGCAGCCCCCAGCCCGCCGCGATGACCAGACCGCCGAGGAACGCGCCGGCGGCGTTGCCGAGGTTGAGCGCCGAGTGGCACAGGGCGGCACCGAGCGAGGGCGCGTCGGGCGAGACGTCCATGAGTCGCGTCTGCAGCGACAGCCCGAGCACCTGCGAGGTCACGCCCAGCAGCACGATCGCGGGCACGGCGGCCCAGGCCCAGGGCCCGACCAGCGCGACGAGTACGAGCACGACGATCGTCGCGACCATGCCGGCGATCACGGTGCCGAGCACCGACCGGTCGGCGAGCCGGCCGCCGACGAGCGTGCCAGCGGTCATGCCGACGCCGTACAGCGCGAGCACGAGCGGCACGAGACCCACGTCGAGGCCCGTCACGTCGGTGAGCAGCGGCTTGACGTACGAGTAGACGGAGAACATGCCGCCGAACCCGACGGCGCCCGCGGCGAACGCGACCCACAGCTGGCGGTTGCGGACGGCCGCGAGCTCGGTGCGCACGCTGGCGGCGGGGTCGGACGGCAGCGACGGCGTCCAGGCGCGCAGCGCGAGCAGCGTGAGGACGCCGATGACGCCCACGGCGACGAACGCCGACCGCCACCCGACCGCGTGACCGACGACGGCCGTGAGCGGCACGCCGACCGCGCACGCGACCGTCAGCCCGGTCATCATCGCGGCGACGGCGCGCCCGCGGCGCTCGGGCCCGACGACGGCCGTGCCCATGACGGCGCCGACGCCGAAGAACGCGCCGTGCGGGAGGCCCGCGAGCAGGCGCGCGGCGACGAGGGTCTCGGCGGTCGGCGCGAACGCCGACAGGACGTTGCCGACCGTGAAGGCGACCATGAGCAGCAGGAGCAGGCGGCGTCGGTCGAGGCGCGCGCCGAGCGCCGCGAGCGTGGGCGCCCCGAGCACGACGCCCAGCGCGTACGCGGTGATCGCGTGCCCCGCGACGGGGATCGTGACGTCGAGGTCGTGCGCGATCTCGGGCAGCAGGCCCATGGTCGCGAACTCGGTGGTGCCGATCCCGAACCCGCCGAGGGCGAGGGCGAACAGCGCCGCGCCGGTGCGCGTGCCGGGCTCGCCGGCGCGCGGCGCGGTGGGGGCGGTGGCGGTCACGGCCGGTCCTCGAATCGATTCGACACAGAGCGGGAGGACACCGTCGGCCACACGCGGGGATGAGGCCGAGCGTACGTCAGCCGCGCGGCGCGAGCCAGATCGCGCCGGCCGCGACCTCGCCCAGCTCGACCCGGTCGGCCGCGCCGTCGACCCGCACGCTCACCGTGCCCGTGACCGCGCGACGCTCGTCGAGCTGCACGGGCGCGTCCAGCACCAGGCCGACGTCCTCGAGGTAGCGCAGCAGCTCGGGGTCGGCGTCCGAGATCCGCGCGACCCGGTACTCCCCCGGCGCGACCTCCCACATCGGGTGCGCATCGGGCAGGTGCACGGTGCCGTCGGCCGCCGGGATCGGGTCGCCGTGCGGGTCCCGGTCCGGGTGCCCCAGCACGTCGGCGACCCGCTCGACGAACCGGTCGCTCACCGCGTGCTCGAGCACCTCGGCCTCGTCGTGCACCTCGTCCCAGCCGTACCCGAGCCGCTCGACGAGGTACGTCTCCAGGAGCCGGTGCCGACGGACCATCGCGACCGCGTGCGCGCGACCCGTGTCCGTCAGCTCGACCGCGCCGTAGGGCCGGTGCGTCACGAGCCCCGCGTCCGCGAGCCGCTTCACGGTCTCCGACACGGTCGAGGCACCCACCCCCAGGCGACCGGCGATCAGCCCGGTCGTCACGGGCACGTCGGACCACTCCTGGGCACCCCAGATCACCTTGAGGTAGTCCTGGCTCACCGCGGTCAGGGGTGCAGGGCTCTGGCTCACGGGCCCCAGCGTAGGGGGCTCACGAGCCGTCGACGCTCCAGTGCCAGGGCTCCCCGGGCAGGTTCTCGAGCCCGTACGCCTCCGCGTGCTCGACGAGCCACGCGTACGCCGCCGAGCCCGCGCCGAGCGTCCGGCCGTCGCTCGTGAAGTCGATCGCGAGCCCGCGCTCGTGCCGCGAGGCCCCGGGCCGCGCGGTGCTCGGCGAGCACTGCGACGCGGGCTTGTCGTAGACGTCGTGGTCGGACGGGCCGCAGTGCGCACGTCGCAGCGCGACCTGCTGGTCGGCGCTGCGCCAGCCACCGCCGCCCAGCACGACGCCGTCCGCGCGGGCCGCCTCGACGAGCGCGTCGACCGCCTCGGCCAGGCACGCGTGCACGCGGATCCCGGACCGTGTGCGGACCGTGTCGGCCTCGGGCACGGGCCCGTCGACCTGCGTGCAGTCGGCGGGTCGGACGCCCGTCGGGACGCGGTCCGCGGGCACCGCGACCTGCCACAGCACGCCGCCCTGCGGCCCGACGAGCAGGACGGCCGCCTCCTCGAGCACGAGGCGAGCACCGCCGTGCCCGGCGGTCCCGGCGTCCCACACCGGGGTCCCTGCGCCATCGACGAGCACCAGGTTGCCGTCGGGCTGCATCCGCGCCAGCTGCGCGCCGACGTCGCCCGACGTCCAGACGTCCTCGCCGTCCCACGTCGCGACGAGCGCGCCGTCGCGCACCACGAGGCCCAGGTGCCCCGACGGCGAGCCCAGCGACGCAGCCGGTGCGAGCTCGCCGCCGGGGTCGAGCGTCGGCGGCCCCACCGGCGCACCCGACGTCCACACCACGTCGTCGGCGTCGTCGCGCAGCACGAGCGTCCCGTCGTCGCCGACGGCGAGCGACGTCGCACCCAGGCCCGCGGTGCGCGAGCGCCACACGCGGTCGCCGTCCTCGTCGACCGCGACCAGGTTGCCGTCCGCGCGCAGCTCGAGCGCGACCGCGGTCGTCGGCGCTGGCGCGTCCGGCCGTGCCGGGGCGGCCTCGGTCCCGGGTGCCCACCGCACGCTGCCGTCGGGGCCCTGCAGCTGCACGCCCGCGCCGGGCACGACGAGCAGCGTGTACCGCCCGTCCGGCGACGACAGCACGTCGTCACCCGTGAGCCGCGCGGGACCGTCGAGCGTGGACGGCGCCTGGGCCGTGCCCGCGCTCCACACGACCGCGCCGGCGGGGTCGCTCACGACGACCTCGCCGTCGTCCCGGACCCGCAGCGTGCCGCCCGACCCGCCCGTCGCGGTGCTCCACACGAGCGTGCCGTCGGGCGCGACGAGCCGCACGTCACCGGTCGCGCCGGTCGTCAGCGCGGAACCCGCGACGCCCCGGCCGGACGACCACCGCGGTGCCGTGCCGTCGCCCGCGTACAGCCCGAGCGCGCCGTCGGGCTGGACGACGAGCGTGTGCACGCCGCCGGGGGCGAGCAGCGCCTGCCCGGGCTCCAGGTGCTCACCGGGTCGCAGCACGTCCTCGCCCGGGCCCGCGAGCGCCGGCCCGGCCCCCGCGAGCAGCACGACGGTCGCGACCACGCCGACCAGCAGCCGTCGCACGTGCCACCCCCTCACGTCGCGCGGGCACCGAGCACGTCGACGGGCCGGGGCACGCGCGGCTCCCAGGCCAACATCCCGGTGCGGGCTCGCGCAAGCCCCTCCGGGCGTTTCTCATCCCCCCGAAGCGCTTCAGCCGGTCGCGACGTCGCCCGTCCCGGCGTCACCCTCGGGCGGCGCGAGCGGGCCGTCGGGCGGCAGGTCCGCACCTTCACCCTCCCCGGCGGGCGGCGCCCAGGGGTTCAGCGCGTCGTCCTGCGGGTCGACTACGCGCGGCCAGGGCTGGCGCGGGTTCACCGTCACGGTCGCCTGGGGGGTCACCTCGACGACCTGGTAGTCGAGCAGGCGCCGCTCCTGCGGGTCGAACCGCAGGACGGTCAGCTGCGCCGTGCCGCGCAGCGGCCCCACGGTCGGCTGGTTGAGCGTGGCCCCGGCCGTGCTCGACGAGATGTACCGGATCCCGAGGCCGACCTGCTCGGGGTCGACGCGCCGGTGGTAGTGCCCCGACACCTGCGCGGGCACGCAGCCCTCCTCGAGCGCCGCGTCGCCGACCGTCGGCGTGTGGATGAGCAGCAGGTCGACGTCGCCCGCCTCGCACGCGACCTCGGCGAGCCGCTCGCCCATCTCGGCGGGCGTCTCGGCGGACGCCGCCGCCGTGCCACCGGCCCCCACGCGGGTCTCCTTCGGGTCGTGGTCGCCGAGGATCCGCACGCCCGCGACGTCGACGACGCCGCCGTCCAGGACCGTGGCCCCGGCGCGCGCGTACATCGCGGTGGTCTCGCGCGAGTCGTGGTTGCCGGGCGACGTGACCAGCCGCACGCCGGCCGGGACGGCGCGCGCGAACGACGTCACGCAGTACTGCTCGACCGACGTGCCGTTCATCGTGGTGTCGCCCGCGTCGAGCACGGCGTCGGCGCCCGCGAGGTCGGCGAGCGTGCCGATGAGCGAGGCCATGCCGACGTTGCAGTGCAGGTCGGACACGACCACGAGGACGACCGGCTCGACCTCGGGCGACGGGGTCGGGGTGGGGTTGCGCGTCGGCGTGCCGGTGGGCTCGTCGCCGGCGGCGGCCGCGCCCTGCTCCGGGTCGGCGTCGGCTGCGTCAGGGCCGTCGGAGCCACCCGCGCCGGCAGCGTCTCCCCCGGCGTCGTCTCCCCCGGCGGCGTCGGTGCCCCCGGTGGCGTCGGCGTCCGCGGCGGCCGTCCCGGGCTCGCGGTCGCCGCCCTGCGTGCCCTGCGACCCGGCGTCCGGGTCGTCCTCGGCCGGGGCGGACTCGTCGTCCTCCCACTGCTGCCACGCCGCGACGAGGGCCGCGTCGGCGTCGCGGTAGAACGTCTCGTTCTGCCGCCACGCGTCGACCGCGTACGCGCCGTACGTGTCGATGACGCCGCCGAGCCGACCGGTCACGCGCGCCCCCGCGAGCGGCGTGCCGTCGAACACCGCTGACGACAGGTGCGTCTGCGACGGCCGGTCCCCGGGCCCGACGCTCGACGTGAGCACGGTCGCGCCGAGCACGAGCGCGAGGCCGCCGGCGGTCACGGGCCGCGCGTGCGCGCCGAGCCAACGGGCGAGCTCGTCGCGCCGCGCGACGCCGAGCAGCGCGCGCAGCACCCACCACGCGGCGACGAGCACGACGAACGCCGACGCGGCACGGAACGCCGCGTCACTGACCAGGGCGACCGCGATGTCACGGATCGCGGCGGCGGGGCCCGAGAAGAACTGCACGTACGCCGACAGGTCGTTGCTCAGCGCCTGCAGCGTGCGGGCCTCGCCGAGCTCGGTGACCGACGACGGGATCTCCTGCACCGTGGCGCGCACGCCGAGCGTGAGCGGCAGCGGCGAGTCGATCTGCAGCGTGCCCAGCGGGCCGAAGTCGATCGTCACCGTGGAGTCGGTCGTGACGTCGTACCGCGTGACGTGCGGGCCCAGCGCCGACTGCACGGACGCCGTGGTGACGCCGAACACGACGGACGCGACCGCCGCGAGCGCGACGAGCCCCACGGCGGGCCACCAGCCGTGCCGCGGCCGCCGGGGCCGCCACGCCCGGACCGCGCGCGCTGCGCGGACCACCCGGTGCC
>JAEYNO010000213.1 GCA_023412515.1 Actinomycetes bacterium | reverse complement strand
GCACCGACCCCGCGCGACCCGGAGCCGACCACCTCGCCGGTGGCGACCGCGCAGCCCGCGACCGCCCCCTACGCGCCCGCCGCGAAGGCCGCGCGCGAGGCGGAGCTCGAGCAGCCGGAGGCCGCCGACGAGGTGCAGCGCCTGCGCGGCCCCTCCGCCCGCGTCGTCACGAACATGGAGGCCAGCCTCGAGGTCCCGACCGCGACGTCGGTCCGCGCCATCCCGGCCAAGCTCCTCGTCGACAACCGCATCGTCATCAACAACCACCTGGCGCGCGGCCGCGGAGGCAAGGTCTCGTTCACCCACCTCATCGGCTTCGCGCTGGTCGAGGCGCTCGGCGAGATGCCCGCGATGAACAGCGCCTACACGCTGGTCGACGGCAAGCCGGGCGTGCTGACGCCGGCGCACGTGAACCTCGGTCTCGCGATCGACCTGGCGAAGCCGGACGGCACCCGCCAGCTCCTCGTGCCGAGCATCAAGAAGGCGGAGACGCTCGACTTCGCGCAGTTCTGGACGGCGTACGAGGACGTCGTGCGCCGCGCCCGCGGCGGCAAGCTCGGGGTCGACGACTTCGCCGGCACGACCATCTCGCTGACCAACCCCGGCACCATCGGCACCGTGCACTCCGTGCCGCGCCTCATGCAGGGGCAGGGCACGATCATCGGCGTCGGCGCGATGGACTACCCCGCCGAGTTCCAGGGCACGTCCGACGAGCAGCTCAACAGGATGGGCGTGTCGAAGGTGCTGACGGTGACGTCCACCTACGACCACCGCATCATCCAGGGCGCGCAGTCCGGCGACTTCCTGCGCATCCTGCACCGCAAGCTGCTGGGCGAGGACGGGTTCTACGACCGGGTGTTCGCGTCGCTGCGGGTGCCCTACGAGCCGATCCGCTGGGTCAAGGAGGCGGCCGACCCGGACGCCGAGCCGATCAAGCCGGCCCGCATCGCCGAGCTGATCCACGCGTACCGGTCGCGCGGACACCTCATGGCCGACACCGACCCGCTGGCCTACCGGCTGCGCAAGCACCCGGACCTGGACGTGCAGACGCACGGCCTGTCGCTGTGGGACCTCGACCGCACGTTCCCGACCGGCGGGTTCACCGGCCGGCCGCGGGCGACGCTGCGCCAGGTGCTCGGTCTGCTGCGCGACTCGTACTGCCGCACCACCGGCTTCGAGTACATGCACCTGCAGGACCCGCGCCAGCGCCGCTGGCTGCAGGAGCGGCTGGAGGCCGGCTACGCGCCGACCCCGCGCGAGGACCAGCTGCGCATCCTGCGGCGCCTGAACGCCGCCGAGGCGTTCGAGACGTTCCTGCAGACCAAGTACGTCGGGCAGAAGCGGTTCTCGCTCGAGGGCGGCGAGTCGCTCATCCCGCTGCTCGACGCGATCCTGTCGCGCGCCGCGAACGGCGGGCTCGACGAGGTCGGCATCGGCATGGCCCACCGCGGGCGGCTCAACGTGCTCGCGAACATCGCCGGCAAGTCGTACGGGCAGATCTTCAGCGAGTTCGAGGGCAACCAGGACCCGAAGTCGGTGCAGGGCTCGGGCGACGTGAAGTACCACCTCGGCACCGAGGGCGTGTTCACGGCCGAGTCGGGCGCGACGACCGCGGTGTACCTCGCGGCCAACCCGTCGCACCTCGAGGCCGTCGACCCGGTGCTCGAGGGCATCGTGCGCGCCAAGCAGGACCGCATCGACCTCGGCGGCGACGGCTTCTCGGTGCTGCCGATCCTCATCCACGGCGACGCGGCCTTCGCGGGCCAGGGCGTGGTGTTCGAGACGCTCAACCTCGCGCAGCTGCGCGGGTACCGCACGGGCGGCACGATCCACGTCATCGTCAACAACCAGGTCGGGTTCACCACGGGTCCGTCCTCGTCGCGGTCGTCGCAGTACGCGACCGACGTGGCCAAGGGCCTGCAGGTCCCGATCTTCCACGTCAACGGCGACGACCCCGAGGCCGTCGTCCGGGTCGCCGAGCTCGCGTTCGAGTACCGCGAGCAGTTCGACCGCGACGTCATCATCGACCTCGTCTGCTACCGCCGCCGCGGTCACAACGAGGGCGACGACCCGTCGATGACGCAGCCGCTGATGTACAACCTCATCGAGGCCAAGCGCTCGGTGCGCAAGGCGTACACCGAGACGCTCGTGGCCCGCGGCGACATCACGCTCGAGGAGGCCGAGCAGGCGCTGCGCGACTACCAGTCGCAGCTCGAGCGCGTGTTCACCGAGACCCGCGAGGACGGCTGGACGCCGCCCGCGGCGGACAGCGAGACGGTCGCCGGCCTCGAGCGGCCCGAGTCGCAGCACGAGGACGCGGGCGTCATGGTCGGCTGGCAGACCGCCGTGCCCGCGTCGGTGCTGCAGCGCATCGGCCAGGCGCACGTCAGCCCGCCCGAGGGCTTCACGGTGCACCCGAAGCTCGCGCAGCTGCTCGCCAAGCGCGAGCAGATGAGCCGCGAGGGTGCGATCGACTGGGGCTACGGCGAGATCCTCGCGTTCGGTTCGCTGCTCGTCGAGGGCACCCCCGTGCGCCTGGCCGGGCAGGACTCGCGCCGCGGGACGTTCGTGCAGCGGCACGCCGTGCTGCACGACCGCGAGACGGGCGCCGAGTGGACGCCGCTGCTGTACTTGTCGGCCGACCAGGCCAAGTTCTGGGTGTACGACTCGTCGCTCTCGGAGTACGCCGCCCTCGGGTTCGAGTACGGCTACTCGGTCGAGCGCCCCGACGCGCTCGTGCTGTGGGAGGCGCAGTTCGGCGACTTCGTCAACGGCGCCCAGACCGTCATCGACGAGTTCATCTCGTCGGCCGAGCAGAAGTGGGCGCAGCGTTCGTCGGTCGTGCTGCTGCTCCCCCACGGCTACGAGGGCCAGGGTCCCGACCACTCGTCGGCGCGCATCGAGCGGTTCCTGCAGCTCGCGGCCGAGGACAACATGACGATCGCGCAGCCGTCGACGCCCGCGTCGCACTTCCACCTGCTGCGCCGGCAGGCGTACCAGCGCCCGCGCCGCCCGCTCGTGGTGTTCACGCCGAAGTCGATGCTGCGCCTCAAGGCCGCGACGTCGTCGGTCGAGGACTTCACGTCCGGCACGTTCCGCACCGTGATCGGCGACGACCTCGCGTCGGCCAAGGCCGACCAGGTGACCCGTGTGCTGCTGTGCTCGGGCAAGGTCTACTGGGACCTGCTGGCGCACCGCGTGCAGTCGGGTGACCAGCAGACCGCGATCGTGCGCCTCGAGCAGCTGTACCCGCTCGAGCCCGACGCGCTGCGCGACGCGCTCGCACCGTTCGACGGCGCCGAGCTGGTCTGGGTGCAGGACGAGCCGCGCAACCAGGGTCCGTGGACGTTCGTGTCGACGCACCTGCCGCAGGTCGTCGAGCGTCCGGTGAGCGTCGTGTCGCGACCCGAGTCGGCGTCGCCGGCCGCGGGCTCGGCCAAGAAGCACGCGGTGGAGCAGAAGGAGCTGGTCGAGGCGGCCTTCCGCCGCTGACGGCTCCCTCGGCCCCCGTGCGGACGCCCCGGCACCCCCTCCGGTGCCGGGGCGTCCGCACGTGCGGGCGCGGCCCGCGGCTCACCCGAAGGTGAACGAGAACACCTGCACGCCGGGCGTCGCGCGCAGCTCGACGGTGCCGGTCGTGAGGTCGGGCCGCGCGAGCAGGCGGTACGAGCGCGGCGACCCGGAGATCTCGTGCTCGACCTCGTCGACGACCGCCCCCGACGCGTCGCGCACGACCGCGGTGACCGTGCCCTCGCCGCCGACGACCGTGCGGACCTCGCTCGCCGAGAACCGCAGCCGCAGCGCGGCGTCGTCGCCCGCGGTCGCGCCCTGGTAGTCGGTGGTCCACGTGCCGTCCAGCGCGACGGTGTCGGCCGGCTGGTCGGTGGGCGCGGTGTACGTGTGCTCGCCCTCGACGTACTCGCCCGCGACGTTGGTGCGCTTCCCCACCGACAGGAAGGTCTCGGGCGTGATCTGCGCGCCGTCGGGGGTGCGGTCGTCGACCTGCGTGCGCGGCGGCAGCGCGACGCCCGGGTCGGCGTCCTGCAGGAGCTCGCGCACGAGGTCCTCGGTCACGTCGTAGCCGCCCTCGCCCTGGTGCACGTGCCGCACCTGGCCGTCGGCGTCGACCAGGTACGACGCGGGCCAGTACCGGTTCCGGTACGCGCTCCAGGTCGCGTAGGAGTTGTCCTGCGCGACCGGGTACGTGATGCCGAGGCGCCGCGCGCCGTCGACGACGTTGTCGGTCTCGCGCTCGAACGCGTACTCGGGCGTGTGCACGCCGACCACGACCAGCCCGGCGTCGCGGTACGCCTGCCACCACGCCTCGACGTGCGGCACCGACCGCTGGCAGTTGATGCAGGAGTAGGCCCAGAAGTCGAGCAGGACGACCTTGCCGCGCAGGTCCGCCATCGTGAGGTCCTCGCCGTCGGGCGTCTGGAGCCACGTGTCGATGCCGCGCAGCTCGGGCGCGGGACCGCAGTCCTCGAGCGCGGTGGCACCCTGCGTGCAGCGGGACAGGCCCTCGTTCTCGGCCGTCACGACGCCTCCGAGGTCGAGCTGCTGCGTGACGCGCTCGTCGGCCGCGAGCCGCTGCTGCAGGCTGTCGGCCCAGCCGGGCAGCGCGCGCTGCAGCCCGTCGGTGAGGTTGAACGTGAGGGCAGCCGCGAGCGCGAGCATGACCGCGCCGCCGACGGCACGGACGCGACGCTGGTGCGTGCGCAGGAACGCGAGCCGCTCGGTGGCGCGGCGTCCGGCGAGCGCGAGCACGAGCAGCGGCAGCGCGGCTCCGATCGCGAACCCGACGGTGAGGACGACGGTCGACGCGTCGACGCGTCCCGTGGCACCGGCGACGGTCACGGCCGCGAGCACGGGGCCGGCGCACGGCACGTACACGGCGCCGAGCCCGAGCCCGAGGACGAACGCACCCCGGTCCTTGCCGGGAGCGCGGCGCGGCGCGAGCCGCGCGAAGGGACGCTCGATGACCTGCTCGAACCTCGGGACGAGCAGACCCAGGCCCATGACGACGAGGACGGCGATGCCGGCCCAGCGCAGCGTGTCGCCCGGCAGGCCGAGCGCGTTGAGCACGACCGTGCCGGTGAGCGTCGCGAGCGAGAACGCCGTGACGAGGCCCGCGACGACGAGGTAGGGGCGTGCACCGCTCGCGCGCGGCGGCTCGGCGGGTGCGCCGCCACCGGTGAGCAGCGCGGGCTGCTCGAGCACGCCGACGCCCGCGGCGGCGCCGCGCACGGGTGCGCCCGTGGTCGCGAGCACGGGTGCCGCGCGGCTGGGTCCCGTGCGGGCGCCCTGCGCGCCCGCGCTGAGGAGCACGACCGGGAGCACCGGGAGGATGCAGGGCGAGATCCCGGTCACCAGGCCGCCGACGAGTCCGACGAGCGCCACCACCACGAGGTCCATGCCGGGGGTTCGGCGCGGGCGGTCCCGCGGATGGGTGCGACCCTGCGACGACGGCCCGGGGCCGAGGGTCGCGGGCGGGGATCGCGGGCGGGGGCCCCGGGGCGACGGAAAGTGGTCGCCGATCCGACCCATCCGCTGCGGGGCACGGCTCCGAACCACGGGCGACGGCGGAGGGCGAGAGGTCCTCCGCAGCACCCTGGAGGAGACGACCATGCAGATCTCGACCCGCACGCGCCTGTCCGCCGCGCTGCTGCTGACGACCGGCCTGGCACTCACCGCCTGCAGCTCGGGCGACGACACGGGGTCGGAGACGACGCCCGACTCGATGACCTCGATGGCGCCGACGCCGTCGGCCACGCCGGACGACATGGCGAGCGAGGGCGGCGACATGATGGCCTCGGGCCTGGTCGGCCCGGGCTGCGCCGACTACGCGGCGACCGTGCCGGACGGCGCCGGCTCGATCGAGGGCATGTCGACCGACCCGGTCGCGACGGCCGCGTCGAACAACCCGCTGCTGACGACCCTCACGGCCGCCGTCTCGGGCCAGCTGAACCCGGACGTGAACCTGGTCGACACGCTCAACGGCGGCGAGTTCACGGTGTTCGCCCCGGTCGACGAGGCGTTCGCGAAGATCGACCCGGCGACGATCGAGTCGCTCAAGACCGACGCCGCGACGCTGTCCTCGATCCTCACGTACCACGTGGTCGAGGGCCGGCTCTCGCCCGACCAGATCGCCGGTGAGCACACGACCGTCCAGGGCGGCACGGTCGACGTGACCGGCTCGGGCGACATGCTCAAGGTCAACGACGCGAACGTCGTGTGCGGCGGCGTGCAGACCGCGAACGCGACGGTGTACCTCATCGACGGCGTGCTGATGCCGACGATGTGACGCACCCCTGACCCGGTGCGGGGCGGATGCCAGGGCCCGCACCGCACCGCGGCCCCGGCGTGCTCCGAGCGCCGTGCGGGCCGGACGCCCCCGTTCTCCGCCGAGGACGGGGGCGTCGCCGCGCGCGGGCGGCTCGTCCCCCGTCGGGCGCGGCCTGCGGTCAGGCGGTGAGGGAGGCCGCGCCGTGCGCGGCGTCGCCGTCGGCGCACGCGAACTGGCGCCGGTAGCTCAGCGGCGTGGTGCCGAGCGTGCGGGCGAAGTGGTGGCGCAGCAGCGCGCCCGTGCCGAAGCCGCTGCGGCGCGCCACCTCGTCGACCGGGGCGTCGGTGCGTTCGAGGAGCTCCTGCGCGCGGGCCACCCGCTGCCGCGCGACCCACGCGGCGGGCGTCGC
>JAEYNO010000203.1 GCA_023412515.1 Actinomycetes bacterium | reverse complement strand
GGCCCGTGGCGTGGCCGCGGCGGGCTCGTCGTCGCACGCGGTCGTGCTGCGCCGCGCCGACGGCGTGCACGTGCACTGCGTCGCGCACCTGGCGCCCGTGGCAGGCCAGGACGTGCCCGACGGCACGCTGGTCGCCGCCGTGCAGGACCTCACCGCGGAGCTCACCGCGCACGCCGAGCAGCAGGCGATCGTCGCGCACGAGCGCCGCGAGCGTCGCAGCCTCGCGCTCATCGCGCGCGTCTCCGACCTGCTGATGGACGTCGACGAGCCGCAGGGCCTGCGCGAGATCGCCGCGCTGCTGGAGTCGCAGGTGGTCGCGACCGCGGCGTTCTTCCTGTCCGAGAAGGGCCTGTGGGCGGCCGACGGGCTCGAGCCCTACCACGCGAGCCCGCGGCACCCCGCGCAGGCCGGCCGGCCGGCCTCGCGCTGCCCGCACGACCCGATCGCGCTGCTGCTCGCGAACGGGGGCGACGAGCCCGTCGAGCTCGACCTGTCCGTCGAGCACGCCGAGGGGTCGTACGCGCGCTGGCTCGCGGAGCGGCTCGGCGGCGAGGGCCTGGACCCGCGCGTCGTCGTGCAGCCCGTGCCCGGGCGGCGGCGCACCGTCGGCCTGCTGGTCGTGCGGGCGCGCACCGGGTCGGGGCTCGCGGGCCTCGACGGCGCCGACCGCACCGTCGTCGACCTCGTCGCGCGCCGCGTCGGCCTGTCGATCGACAACGTGCGCCTCTACGACCGCGAGCACCGGCTCGCCGAGACCCTGCAGCGCGCGATGCTCCCCGAGCAGGCCGAGGTCGAGGGCCTCGACGTGTGGACGTACTACTCGCCCAACGCGGACGACGCGCAGGTCGGGGGCGACTGGTACGACGTCCTGCAGGTCGACCCGACGACGGTGGGGGTCGTCATCGGGGACGTCGTGGGCCACGACGTCGAGGCGGCCGCGACCATGGGCCAGCTGCGCTCGGTGGTGCGCTCCTACGCGTTCGACAACACCACGCCCGGCCCGGTGCTCGAGCGGGTCGACCAGCTCTTCGCCGGGATGCGCATCCCGCGCGCCGCGAGCCTCGTGCTCGCGACGCTGCGCCGCGGCGACGCGGGCGCCTGGACGCTGCAGTTCTCGCGCGCCGGGCACCTGCCGCTGCTGCACGTGCGCGACGGCCACGCGCAGCACCTGCTGGGCCGCGGCGGCCCGCTCGTGGGGTTCGGCGGCGGGCCGCGCGCGACCGACGAGGTCGCCCTGGCTCCCGGCGACGTCGTGGTGTTCTACACCGACGGCCTCGTCGAGCGGCGCGACCGCAGCCTGCGGGACGGCCTCACGGTGCTCGAGTCCGTCGCGGCGGCCGTGACGGCGCGCGACGCGGCGGGCATCGGCGAGGACCTGCTGTCCCGGCTCGCCGACCACCCCGAGGACGACGTCGCCGTCGTGGTGGTGCGCGTGCCGGCGCTCGACGAGCACCTCGGCGGCGCCGTCAGCCCACGACGGCGACGCTGGGTGCTGCCCGGCGAGCCCGCGTCGATCGGGCGTGCGCGGCACGCCGTGGTGCGCACGTGCGAGGCGTGGGAGATCGAGGACGCGTCGAACGCCGAGCTCGTCGTGTCCGAGCTGGTCGCGAACGCGATCCTGCACGGCTGGGGGCACGTCGCGCTGCAGCTGCACGACACCGGCGACGGCCTGCGCATCGAGGTCGAGGACGCGAACCCGACGCCGCCCGTGACGACCGACGGCCACCCGGGCCGCGTCGGCGGGTTTGGCATGCAGATCGTCGAGCGGCTGGCCGACTGGGGCTGGCGGCAGTCGCGCGGCGGCAAGGTCGTGTGGGCCAAGATCCGCCCGGGCGCGCTGCCCGCGTCGGCGTCCGAGGCGCCGCGGCGCGACGTCTGACGTCGCGTGGTCGGGACGGCGGTCCGACCGCGCGACGTGCGCCGGGGTGTCAGGCGGGTGCGGGAGCGCCCGCGGGGCTGCCGGCCTGCGCGTCGGCGCCGAGCTCGCAGCGGTGGTCCGGGTCGATGCGGAACAGCTCGAGCGCGCCGCAGATCTCGAGCACGAACAGGTCGCGGTCGGCGGCGCCGCGCAGCACCGTCGCGCCACCGCGGCGGCGACCCGCGTCGGCGAGCGAGATGAGGAACGCCGCGCCCGTGGAGTCCATGAACGTCACGCGGCACATGTCGATGACCAGGAGCTGGCGCCGCAGCCCGACCACGCGCGCCGTCACCTCGGGGAACTGCTCGCGCTCGGCGAGGTCGAGGTCGCCGGCGACCACCAGCGTCGTGGTGGTGGACGACGTCGCGATCTCGATCATGAACGTCCCTGGGCTGCGGGGCCGCGCGGCGGCGGGCTGGCTGCTGGTCGGTCGTTCGACTGTAGCCGCGGGCAACGGCCGCCGCGACCGGGGTGAGGCCCGCGGTGCGAGACTGGCGCCATGAGCCACGAGAACCTCCTGGGTGGTCCCGCGCCCACGCTGCTGCCCGCCGACGGGGCCGACGCGACGGCCCGCGCCGCCCTCGCGACGGG
>JAEYNO010000111.1 GCA_023412515.1 Actinomycetes bacterium | reverse complement strand
GGCCCGCGCACGACGGCGCGGGCCCGGCGGACGCGGCGTCAGCCGTTGAGGATCGACTCGATGGTCGCGTCGAGCTGCTTCGCGACGGTCGGCACGTCGCCACCCTGCGCGATCTGGACGAGCGCGTCCTGGATGACGCGCTGCGCCTCGACGTCCCCCCACTTGGGCGACGCGGGCGTGAGCTCGGCGTTGGCGGCGGCCGCCGCGGACGCCTGCGTGAACTCGTCGTCCGGCAGCGCCGAGGCGAGCGACTTCTTCGCCGGGATCATCGAGTTCTCGGCGAGGATCGTCTGGTACTCGTCCGAGAGCATGATCGTCAGGGCCTTCTTGGCCAGGTCGACGTTCTTCGACTTGGTGGCCACCGCGACGTTCGAGCCGCCCGCGAACACCTTGGCGGTCGTGCCCGCCTCCTTGCCGGGCAGCGGGAACGCGTGCAGGTCGGAGCCGTACGTGTCGGCGCAGCCCGGGATCTCGGCGTCGGCCGCGGCCTCGATCGAGCCCCGCAGCCAGTTCGGCGCGGACAGGAACGTGGTCTGCCCCGCGCAGAACGGCACCTGCAGCTCGGACTCGTCACCGTCCTTCGGGGCGTTGGACGCCTTCGTCATGAGCTGCTGGACCTGCTCGAGGCCCGCGATGCCGCCCTCGGACGAGAACCCGGCCTTCCAGGTGCCGTCGTCCTGCGGCTCGGCGATGAAACCGCCGTTCTCCCACACGAACGGCAGCGCGTTGTACCAGTCCTGGCCGGGGAACCACACGCCCGAGCGCTCGGGCGTCGTGACCTGCTCGGCCGTGGTCACGTACTCGTCGAGCGTCGTGGGCACCGCGGTGCTGCCGAGGAGCTGCTGGCTGTAGAAGACGATGCGCGAGCCCGCGTAGTACGGCGCCGCGTAGAACGTGTCCTCCCACGTGCCGGCCTTGACGAAGCCGGGCAGCAGGTCGTCGCCGCCGAGGTCGGCCTCGATGTCGTCGAGCGGCGCGAAGAACCCGGCGGACGTGAACGTCGCTGCCTGCGTGTTGCCGACCTCGACCACGTCGGGCGAGTCGGACGACGACAGCGCGGTCGTGAGCTTGTCGACCAGGCCCGTCCACGACTGCTCCTCGATCGTGAGCGTCGAGCCGGGGTTCTCGTCCTCGAAGGTCGACTTGAGGTAGTCGCGCGCCTTCTCGGGGGTGTCGGTGCCGACGAGCCAGACGCGGATCTCCGCGCCGTCGGAGCCGCCCGACGCCCCGCCGGTGCCGCCACCGCCGCCGTCGCCGCTCGAGCACGCCGTGAGCAGGAGCGCTGCCGCGAGACCGGCGGCGCCGAAACGTAGGATCTTCACGTTGGGGTCCCTTCCCTGAGCGAGGCGGTCGTCGCCACGACGACCGCCGGGGGTGGTGCTGCCGACCTGCTGGACGGTCGGCTCGAGGTCGTCACGTGACCTCGGGCCGGCCCCGGTGCGCGGCTCGGGACCGTCACGTGATCCCGAGCTGCCCGGACAGGACGAGCACGGCGGCGCCCGCGAGCGCCGCGTCCTCGTCGAGCGTGGCCATCCGCAACCGCAGGTCGTGCCCGATGACGGGCATCGTCCGGTCGCGGAGCATGGTGGTCGCCGCCTCCCGCAGGGGTCCGTCGAGCAGCTCGTCCGGACCGGAGAGCAGGACCTCGGCGAGGTTGAGCGCGCTGACGACGGGCGCGAGGCAGCGGCCCAGCGTCCGTCCGACCGACGCCAGCGCGGCGTCGGCGTCCTCGGGGGCGAGACCGGCGGTGCGGCGGCGCAGGGCCGGCGCGCTCAGCACGGTCTCGAGGCAGCCGGCGCGGCCGCACGCGCAGGGCTGCGGGGCCTCGCCGGGCGTGTCGTCGTCGACGACGGTGACGTGCCCGATCTCGCCGGCGGCGTGGCCGCGGCCGCGCACGAGCGCACCGTCCACGAGCAGCCCGGCGCCGACGCCCTGGCCGACCGTGACGATCATGGTGCTCGGGTCGGCGCCGCCGTAGGTGTACTCCCCCAGCGCACGCGTGTTGGCGTCGTTGGCGACGTGCACGGGCACGCCGAGCGCGGCAGAGAGCCGGGACGCGAGCGGCACGTCGTACCAGCCGCGGTTGGGGGCCTCGACGACGCGTCCCGCGTCGTCGATGACGCCGGGCGACGAGATGCCGACGCCCACGACGGGGCGTGCGGCGGCGGCGACGAGCCGACGCGCGACGTCCTCGACGAGCGCGAGCGCGGGCTCGCCCGTGGCGCCGCCGGTGGGGACGCGCTCGCGGCGCACGACCTCGCCGACGAGCGTCATGACGGCGCCGTGCACGGTGTCGTCGTCGGTGAGGTCGAGCGTGACGACGTGGTGGTCGTCGGCGCGCAGCCCGACGAGGGTCGCGGGCTTGCCGACGCGCGCCTCGGAGCGGACGCCGAGCTCGGCGACGAGGTCCTCGGCGAGCAGCGCGGCGACGAGGTCGGAGACGGTCACGCGCGTGAGGCCCGTGCTGCGCGCGATGTCGGCGCGCGACGACGGGCCCTCGTGGAAGAGGTGCCCGAGCACGAGCGCCCGGTTGTGGGCCCGCGCGTGCTCCGGGAGCACCTTGGCGGTCGGTCGCAGCTGGCGCTGGACCGGGCCGCCCGGGCGGCCCGTCCCGGACCTCGTCGTCGTGGACATGTTTGTTAGTAGACCTTCCTTATTAATCGCCGTCAAGGGTCGTGAGTGACCGTGATCACATCGTGATCGGGCGTTCACACGGGCGTGCCCGGGGGGCGACGCGGCCGTAACACGGGCGCCACAGCCGGACGTCGGCGCAGGTCAAGGGCAGGTCAGACGTCGGTGAGTACCTCGGGGACCGCACCGGCGTCCGCGGCGGCGAGCCACCCGCGCGCACCCGCGTGCCGCACCGACGCGGTCGCGCACCGGACGCCCTCGACGAGCGCGGCGAGCGAGCCGCTCCCCCGCGC
>JAEYNO010000031.1 GCA_023412515.1 Actinomycetes bacterium | reverse complement strand
CCGGTGCGGGGACGGCGCCGTCGACGTCGCTGCGGGGGTCAGCCCAGGCGCGCCGCCAGGTTCTCGTCGAGCGCCGCGAGGAACTCCTCGGTGGTGAGCCACGGCTGCTCGGGGCCGACGAGCAGCGCGAGGTCCTTGGTCATCTTGCCGCTCTCGACGGTCTTCACCACGACGTCCTCGAGGGTCTCCGCGAACTGCGTGACCTCGGGGGTGCCGTCCAGCTTGCCGCGGTGCTTCAGGCCGCCGGTCCACGCGAAGATCGAGGCGATCGGGTTGGTCGACGTCGGCTTGCCCGCCTGGTGCTGGCGGTAGTGCCGGGTGACGGTGCCGTGCGCGGCCTCGGCCTCGACGGTCCGGCCGTCGGGGGTCATGAGGACCGACGTCATGAGGCCGAGGGAGCCGAAGCCCTGCGCGACGGTGTCGGACTGCACGTCGCCGTCGTAGTTCTTGCAGGCCCAGACGTAGCCGCCCTCCCACTTCATGGCGGAGGCCACCATGTCGTCGATGAGGCGGTGCTCGTACGTCAGGCCCGCCTCGGCGAACGCGGCCGCGAACTCGGCGTCGAACACCTCCTGGAACAGGTCCTTGAACCGGCCGTCGTAGGCCTTGAGGATCGTGTTCTTGGTCGACAGGTACACCGGGTACTGCCGCTGCAGGCCGTACGCGAACGAGGCGCGCGCGAAGTCGCGGATCGACTCGTCGAAGTTGTACATCGCCATCGCGACGCCCCCGCCCTCGGGGTACGTCACGACCTCCTGCTGGATGGGCTCGGAGCCGTCGGACGGGGTGAACGTCAGGGTCAGCGTGCCCGCGCCCTGCACGCGGAAGTCGGTGGCCTTGTACTGGTCGCCGTGGGCGTGGCGGCCGATGATGATCGGCTTGTTCCAGCCCGGGACCAGGCGCGGGATGTTGCTGATGATGATCGGCTCGCGGAACACCACGCCGCCGAGGATGTTGCGGATCGTGCCGTTCGGGGACCGCCACATCTTCTTGAGGCCGAACTCCTCGACGCGCGCCTCGTCGGGCGTGATCGTCGCGCACTTGACGCCGACGCCGTGCTCCTTGATGGCGTGCGCCGCGTCGATCGTGACCTGGTCGTCGGTCGCGTCGCGGTTCTCGATCGACAGGTCGTAGTAGCGCAGGTCGATGTCGAGGTACGGGTGGATCAGGCGGTCCTTGATGAACTGCCAGATGATGCGCGTCATCTCGTCGCCGTCGAGCTCGACGACGGGGCCGACGACCTTGATCTTCGCCATGCGCGGGCCTGCCTCCTGTGCCGTGGGTGTGCCGCCCAGGTTACTCGACGTCGAGAGATCTCGGTCCGGCGGACCACCTGCCGCCGCACAGGGTCGGCTGGCATGCTGGGCGGTGCGTCACCCGTCCGCGCCATCGACGCCCGCCGGCCGGCCGCCTTGCGGCCCGGCATCCGACGGTGACCCACACACCACGACCGACAGGACCGACATGTCGCAGCAGAAGCCCGAGCCCACCGAGGGCACCCCGGAGCCCGAGGACACCACGGCGGCGGCCGCCGCCGACTCCCCCGCGAGCGGCGCGCCCGCGACCCCCGAGCCGGCGGTCCCGGCCGAGCCGGTCGTCGTCGCGGTCGAGGAGGACGACACGACCGAGCCCGACGAGGGCGACGCCTACGTGCTGCCCGCCGGGTCGGTCGTGGCCGCCGGCCCGAGCCTGCTGGCACGCCTCGGCGCCGAGGCGTTCGGCACGTTCCTGCTGGTCCTCGTCGGGGTCGGCGTCGCGCTGTACTCGGCGTTCAGCAACACCGGCGGCGGCCTGGGCGTCGCCCTCGGCTTCGGCATCGCCGTGCTCGCCGGCATCATCGCCGTCGGCCGCGTCTCGGGCGGGCACTTCAACCCGGCCGTGACGTTCGGCGCGTGCCTCGCGGGCCGCACGTCCTTCAAGGACCTGCTCCCCTACTGGCTCGCCCAGGTCGTCGGCGGCGCGCTGGCCGCCGCCGTGCTGTTCCTCACCGTGCCGGCGGCGCTGCCGGGCCTCGTCAGCCAGGGCGCGCAGACGTCGACGCGCACGTTCTTCAGCTCGGTCGCCAACGGCTACGGCGACCACTCGCCCCTCGCGACGCTCTCGAGCGGCCAGGCCGAGTTCAGCCTCGTCGTGGCGCTGCTCGTCGAGGCCGTCGCGACCGCCGTGTTCGTCGGCGTGATCCTCGGCGCGACCGACCGTCGCGCCAACAAGCAGCACGTCCCGTTCGCGGTCGGCCTGGCGCTCGCCGTCCTGCTGCTCGTCGCGACGCCCGTCACGAACGGGTCGCTCAACCCGGCGCGCTCGCTGGCCGCGGCGATCTTCTCCGACGGCTGGGCGCTGTCGCAGGTCTGGCTGTTCTGGGTCGCGCCGCTGCTCGGCGCCGCGATCGCCGCGCTCGTCTACCGCGCGTTCGCGGCCGAGCCGCCCGAGGACTCGCTGTTCGGCGAGGACGAGCTGTACGTCGCCGAGGAGGACGTGCTCGTCGTCGAGCGCTGAGCCACCGCGCACGAGGGCCCCGGGACGTCCGTCGGACGGCCCGGGGCCCTCGCCGTCGGAGGGTGGCGTCCTGGAGCCGTCGGCGTCAGGCGCCGGGAAGGACCGCGGCCAGCGCGACCAGCGTCGCCGCGCACCCCAGGAGGACCGTGACGTCCAGCGCCTTCGACCGGACCACGACGGCCGCGGGGCCGGGGGCCGCGCCGACCGCGCGGACGACGCCGTAGACCACGAGGAGAGCGGCGAGCACGAGGACGCCCACGACGGCGTCCCACACGTACGCGGCGCCCACGGCGGCGGCGATGCCGCCGAGCGTCCACCACAGGGACCGGTTGCGGCCGGCGGCGAGCGACGCGCGTGCGATCGAGCGCGGGTCGAGCGCCTGCTCCTCGGGCGGCACGGCCGCAGCCGGCACGCCGCCGGCTGCCGCGGGGGCGCCCGTCGCCGCCACACCGTCGACGTCGACGGGTCGCAGACCGGGATGCTGCTCGACCGAGACCCGCGGACGCCCGTCGGCGGGCGTCGCGGCGTTCGGCTCCGCGGCGGAACCGGGGCGCCCGCCCCAGGCCGGGGTCCGGAGGTCCGCGCCGGGGATGCGCGCCGCGCTCGACATGCGGCCCCTTTCGTCGTCCACCACCGCGGCCGGCCGGGAGGCCCCGCCGGACGGCCCCCTGAGCGGACCCGGCGGACGCGCGCGGTGCGGACCAGCGTACCGCTGCGACCCCTCGTTACGGTGACACCGTGACGACAGACGCACCCACCGCCCCGGCCCCACGTGACGTCCTGGTGGTGGGCGCGGGCCTCGCGGGACTCCGCACGGTCGCCGCGCTGCGCGAGCACGGCTACGACGGCGTCGTGCGGGTGCTCGGCGCCGAGGGGGTCGCGCCGTACGACCGGCCGCCGCTGTCGAAGCACCTGCTGGACCGCACGTCGCCGGCGTGGCTCGCCGACGACCTGGGCCACGACCTGCACGCGCTCGCCGACGAGGTCCACCTCGGCCGGGCGGCGCGCGGCCTGCGACCGCTGCCGGACGGGGGCGCCGCGGTCGGCACCGACG
>JAEYNO010000487.1 GCA_023412515.1 Actinomycetes bacterium | reverse complement strand
CGTCGCGGCCGCCGGGGTGGCCGGGGTCGCGGCCGCGACGCGGTGTCGTCGCACCACGTGACGGCGTCGACGGGCCCCGCGCTCAGCCCTCGAGGAGCCGTGCGATGACGCGCGCGCCGGCCGCGGGGCCCGCGTAGGGCTCGCCGAGCAGCCGGACCCCGAACGGGGCGACGTTGAGGACGGCGACCACGCCGAGCGTCGTGTCGCGGTCGTGCTCGGTGACGCCGGGCACCACGTCGTGGCCCGCGCGGGCCTCGCGCGCGCGGCGGACGTCGGCGAGGTGGGACGCCAGCGTGTCGAACGCGCGCGCGTAGACGACCTCGAGCTCCTCGGACGTGCCGGGGTGCCGCAGCGCGTACGCGAGCAGCTCGATCGACAGGAGCAGGCGCGGGTCCCGGGCGCTGGCGGCGAGCGCGGCCTCGAGGGCGGCGACGTCGACGCCGTCGGTCGTGACGCCGGGCAGCCGGTGCTCCCCGGCGCTCTCGGCGTCGAGCACCGACCTCGCGACCGCGAGGAACAGGTCGCGCTTGGACCCGAAGTGCGCGTAGACGGCGCCCTTGGTGTACCCGGCCTCGGTCGCGACGTCGTCGACCGAGGCGCCCTCGAAGCCCTTGGCGGAGAAGACGCGCGCGGCCGCGTCGAGGAGGTCGGCGCGCGTGCGGTCGACCTTGCTGCGGCGGCGCGCCTCGCCCTTGCCGACCTTCTTGTCCACGGACTCCGAGACGTCGGCGAGCTCGAGCGCGGCCTCGCGCAGCCCTTGCGCGATGACCTCGCCGACCTCGGGGAGGTGCTGGCGGGCCTGCGTGCCGAGCGCGCGCGTGAGCTGTGCGGCGGCGTCGGCGAGGGCGCGGGAGGCGGCCTTGAGGGTGTCCCGGTCGTCGGCCATGGCACCAGGATACGCAACCCGCATACCAGCGGGTTGATACCGCTGGGTATTTGCGCGTACCGTGCGGCACGTACTCATCGGTATGTGAACTGGAGGCGGGGATGGACGCGACGGACGTGCTCACCGTCCGCGGGCTGCGCAAGCGGTACCGGGGACGACGCGGCGTGCAGGCCAACGACGGCATCGACCTCGACGTGGCCGCGGGCCAGGTCGTCGGGCTGCTCGGCCACAACGGCGCCGGCAAGACGACGCTCGTGCACCAGGTCGTCGGGCTCGTCCGGCCCGACGCCGGCACCATCACCGTGCAGGGCGTCGACGCCGTCGCGCACCCCGCTCGCGCCCGCCGCCTCGTGTCGATCCAGGCGCAGGCCAACGTGCCCATCAGCGGCCTCACGCCCCGGCGCGCCATCGAGCTCGTCGGCCGCATCCGCGGCGCCGCACCCGCCGACATCCGCCGCCGCACCACCGACCTGCTGGACGCGCTCGACCTCGGCCCCTGGGCCGACACGCCGTCCGAGAAGGTGTCCGGCGGCATCGCCCGCCTCACCGCGTTCGCCATGACCGCCGTCGTGCCCGGCACGCTCGTCGTGCTCGACGAGCCCACCAACGACGTCGACCCCGTGCGCCGCCGCCTGCTGTGGCAGCAGATCCGCGGCCTCGCCGACGCCGGGCACGGCGTCCTGCTCGTCACGCACAACGTGCGCGAGGCCGAGCGCGTCGTCGACCACCTCGCGATCCTCGACGCCGGCACGGTCATCGCCGCCGACACCCCCGCCGGGCTCACGTCACGCCTCAGCGGCGCCCTCACGCTCGAGGTCGACACCGTCCCCGGCGAGCCCGTGCGCTGGCACGCCGCCGCCCGTGACGTCACCGCCGGGCACCTGCGCGCGACCGCCGCGGTGCCCGCCGACGCGGCCGCCGAGGTCGTCCGCTGGGCGCAGGACGAGGTCGAGGCCGGGCGCCTCGAGCGCTACGCCCTCACCCCCGCGTCCCTCGAGGACGTGTACGTGCAGCTCGTCGGCGAACCCGCCGACGCCACCTCGGAGGTGCCCGCCGCATGACCACGCTCACCGCGTCCCCGGCGACCACGTCGTCGCGCCTCGACGCCGTCCGGCAGACCCTGCTGCTCGTGCAGTGGCAGCTGCGCCGGCAGTCGCAGTACCTGCCGCTCATGGTCGTCGTGCAGGTGTTCATGGCCGTCACGACCGTCGTCGGCTACGGGCTGCTCGTCGGCGACCCCGACCCCGCGACCGCGCTGTTCCTCGCGACCGGCGCGCCCACCATCACGCTCATCACCGTCGGCATCGTCATGACGCCGCAGATGGTGTCGCAGGCCCGCACCGAGGGCTCGCTCGACTGGATGCGCACGCTGCCCGTGCCGCGCACCGCGTTCCTCGTGTCCGACCTGCTGGTGTGGACCCTCATCGCGCTGCCCGGCATGGCGCTCGGCATCCTCGCGGGCGTCCTGCGCTTCGACATCCACCTGTCGATCGCTCCGTGGTTCCTGCCCGCGACCGTGCTGGTCTCGCTCACGTCGGCCGCCGTCGGCTACGGCATGGCGACCGTGCTGCCGCCGCAGCTCGCGAACCTGCTCACGCAGGCGCTCGTGTTCATCGTGCTGCTGTTCTCGCCCGTCTCCTACCCCGCCGAGCGCATGCCCGCGTGGCTGCAGAGCGCGCACGAGTGGCTGCCGATCGAGCCCATGGCACAGCTCGTGCGCGCCGGCCTCGCGCAGGACACGTTCACCATGCCGGGCCGCTCGCTCGTCGTGCTGCTGGTGTGGGGCGTCGGGTCGGTCGCCGCCGCGTCCGTCGCGCTGCGCCGTCGCGCCTGAGGCCCGTCCTCCCGACGGCGACGGACACGGTTACGGCTCGACGGACACGTGCGTGCACGTGTCCGTCGAGCCGGCGGCCCGTCCGTCGGCGAAGGGCCGACCGCCGTCAGGTCGTGGGGTAGACCTCGAAGGTCGTGCCGTCGGGCAGGTCGCTCATGAACATCGCCTCGAAGCGCGCCTGGCCCCCGACCGGCAGCCGCTCGACGTACGTCGTCTCCGCGTCCACGATCGCCCCCGCCTCGTCACGCGCGACCACGTCGACCTGCACGAGCGTCTGCTCCTGCGCGAAGGACCCCGAGAGGTTCCCGCCGACCGTCGTCGACCAGTCGTCGGACGTCACCGCGAGGTCCGTGACCGTGAAGGCGCCCAGCTCGGTCTCGCGCACCGCGTCCTCCGCCCCGGGCCCGCGGACGTCGAGGTGGTCGACCGCGCTCTGGCCGACCGAGTAGAACCGACCGCTCAGCACCGCGCGGCCGGGCAGCAGGTCGAGGAACGCCGACGACGTGTCGAGGATCGTGCCGTCGGCACCGACGGCCTCGACGTCGAAGCCCGCGAACGGGAACACGTGCTCCGTGTTCGGGTTGCTCACGATCACCACGTACCACCACGCGGTCGGGTCGTCCGCGTTCTGCCCGAAGGCGGTCTCCACGACCGCGAGCTCGCTCGCGGTCGTGGCCGCGGCTGCCGATGGCGTGGCGCCGTCGTCGGCCTCCTCGTCGTCGTCGGTGGCCGGACGTTCCTGGAGCTGACCCGACGTGGTGCCCCCGAGGTCCTCGAGGACCTCGTCGACGACCGCGGCATACGCGAGCTGCGTGACGACGACGACCACGACCGACACCACCGACACGGCGGCGGCGGCGATCGCCATGCCCTTGCCCGGCCGCCCCTTGCGGACCGCACCCACGATCGCGCCGATCCCCAGCCCCAGGCCCACCACCGCGAGCACCGCCGCCAGGTTGTTGACGATCGGCACCCAGCTCAGCAGCAGCGCCACGAGCGACACGACGAGCGCCGCGACCGCGAGGCCGCGTCCCTTCGCGGGCGGTGCCGGAGCACCCGGGGCCGGCGCGAACCCGGGACCGCCCGCAGCGGCGCCGTAGGGCGCGGCGGGCGGCATCCCGGACGGGCCGGCCGGGGCACCCGCAGGAGGGCCGTAGGGCGCGGCGGGCGGCATGCCGGACGAGCCCGTGGGGGCGCCCGCAGGGGGGCCGTACGGCGCGGCGGGCGGGACGCCGGCGGCGCCGGAGGGCGCGGCGAAGACCGGCGCCGCGGGGGGTACCGGCCCGCCGTCCTGGGGGACACCCCCGGGCGGCGGAGGGGGGACCATCCCCGGTTCGTTCGTGCTCACGTGCATCACCTCGGCATGTCGTCGCTGATCACAGACGTCCTATGGATCGGCTGTGAAAGGCGTCGGCACTCAGGACCGAGGTCACTGGACGGCCGAGGGCACCGTCGGCGCGCGACGTGGTTCGCGCAGGCGCGGCGCAGCGGGTCTGCGACGCGGCCGCGTGCGCTGTCGGGACGGCGCCGGAGAGGAGCACGGCGGGTCCGGTGCGGACGGGCGCGGCGAGCACCCTCGCGGGCGCGACGGACGACGGGCCCGCGACGACACGCGGGGAGGCGGCGGGAGAGCCGCGGCTCACCTCCTCCGGGGGCGAGTCCGTGCCCGCACGGGACGACAGCGCGGGGACGCACCGACGGCGGGACCCGGCTCGGACCCCGCCGTCGCGCGTGGCGCACGCGACGTCGGCGCGACGGCGCGGTCAGGCGTTGCCGGGCAGGCCCGGGGTGCGGGAGCCGTCCTTCGGCAGCACGGCCTCCTCGATGACCGGCAGGCCGCTGTTGTCGCCGTCCTCGCCCGGCGCGGGCGGGGCCTGCGGCGCCGTGGCCTTCACGGGGTCGGGGACCTCGTCGGGGGTCGGGGTCACGGTGTCGTCGGGAACGGACATCTTCGGCCTCCCTGGCTCTCGGTCGTGCTCGGGTGTGCGGGGCACACGCGTGTACTGGGCACACGGGTGTGCGGGGTGGCACCCGGCCGCGGCGCTGCGTCCGGGTGGTCATCGATCGTGGCACGGGCACGGCGCGCTGTCCTGCGCACATCCCCACCCCACCCACGGCGAAAGTGCGATCCGGTCGCTGCGCCGCCGCGCCCCACCCGCACGGCACCGCACCGCCCGGGCCCCGGCCCCGGCCGCCGCGGGTCGGCCGGGTCGGCCGGGTCGGCACCGCCGTCCGCCACCCTGCGCGACCTGACCCCTCACCCCCTGACCGCGAGAGTGCATTCCAGTCCGCGCAGGCGACTGGATCGCAGTCTCACGACACCGCCCCGGTACCCGCAGGCGACTCGATCGCCTTCTCACGACCGGGATTGGTGATCCTGCCGCAGCCCGCGCCCCCTCACCCCTGACCGCGAGAGCGCATTCCAGTCACCACAAGCGACTCGATCGCACTCTCACGGTCAGGGGGTGAGGGGCACGGCGGGGGTGGGAGAGCATGGGGACGACGGCGGACGGAGTTCGTCCTGTACACGCACCGCAGACCTGGAGGCCCCGTGGACGCCCTGCCCACCAACCCCGCGCCCACCAACTCCGGGCCAACCAGTTCCGAACCCACCAACGCCGAGCCCACCGACACCGAGCCGACCGACGCCGCTCCCACCGACGCCGTGCTCGACCGCGCCGTGGGCGCCGTGCTCGGCTCGGCCGCGGGCGACGCGCTCGGCGCGGGCTACGAGTTCGGCCCGCCGCTGCCCGACGACGCCCCGGTGGGCATGGTCGGCGGCGGCACGTTCGCGTGGGCGCCCGGTGAGTGGACCGACGACACGTCGATGGCCGTGCCCGTCCTCCGGGCGCTCGCGCGCGGTGCGTCGCTCGACGACGACCGGACGCTCGACGGCGTCGTCGACGCGTGGTGCGGGTGGGCGGTCGACGCGAAGGACGTCGGGAACCAGACGCGCGCCGTGCTCGGCGGCCTCACATCCCGCACCGCCGAGGCCGCGCGCCGCTCGGCGCGCACGTTCCACGACGCGCACGGGCGGTCGGGCGGCAACGGGTCGCTCATGCGCACCGGGCCCGTCGCGCTCGCGTACCTGGGCGACGGCCGCGAGGACGACCTGGCCCGCGCGGCGCGCGCGGTGTCGGAGCTGACGCACACCGAGGACGACGCCGGGGACGCGTGCGTGCTGTGGTCGCTCGCGGTGCGGCACGCGATCCGGACGGGCGTCGCGGACGTGCGCGTCGGGCTGCCGTGGCTGCCGGCCGCGCGGCGTGACACGTGGGCCGCGCGCGTCGTCGACGCCGAGGCCCGCCACCCGCGGGACTTCGAGCGCAACGGGTGGGTCGTCGAGGCGCTGCAGGCCGCGTGGTCCGCGATCACGCACGGCACGACGTTGGTCGACGCGCTCGAGCGGGCCGTGCGCGGCGGGCGAGACACCGACACGGTCGCCGCGATCGCGGGTGCGCTGGTCGGCGCACGCGGCGGCGCGTCGGCCGTCCCCACCGCATGGCGCGAGGTGCTGCACGGGTGGCCGGGCCTGGACGCCGCGGCCCTGACGGACCTCGCCGCGCGCGCCGTCCGCCGCTGACCGCACCCACCGGCAACACCCCGCGACGCACACCACACACCCGCACCGCGCCCGCGGCCGCGGCCCGGCACGACCCTGCGCCCCGAGCGCGGTACTCACCGACCGAGCGCGGTACTCGTTGGTACCGCACTCGCGGCGTCTCTACCGCGGTCGGCGTGCTCGTACCGCGCTCGGCGGGACGTCCCCGCCCGGCCGGCCCAGACGCAGGACGCACCGGACGCGGAGCGCACCGAACGCGCCGAGCGCGGTAGACGTGCGCCGAGCGCGGTACCCGTTCGTACCGCGCTCGGGACACGTCTGCCGCAGTCGGCGACCTCGTACAGCGCTCGGGGTGCTCGCACCGCGCTCGGGCCGTCACCACCTGGCGGCTCCGAGCGAGTGCGCACCGGGAGCACCGACACGCGCCGAGCGCGGTAGACGTGCGCCGAGCGCGGTACTCGTTGGTACCGCGC
>JAEYNO010000456.1 GCA_023412515.1 Actinomycetes bacterium | reverse complement strand
GCCCCCGGCGCGGCTCCCGACGACGGCCCCACCGAGGTGCCCGTGACCGACGCGCTGCGGCTCGTGCTCACCGGCCGCACGCCGCCGCCGCACGAGGTGCGGCTCGCGCGCGCCGTCGGCCTGCAGGTCGAGGCGGTGCTCGAGCGCGACGCGCTGCGCGTCGAGGCCGGCACGGCACGCGCCGAGCGCGAGCGCGGGGCCATGCGCACCGCGCTGCTCGCGGCGGTGTCGCACGACCTGCGCACGCCGCTCGCCGCCATCAAGGCGTCGGTCTCGGCGCTGCGCTCGCTCGGCGACGCGATCCCCGCCGACGAGCGCACCGCGCTGCTGGGCGACGCCGAGCACAACGCCGACCGGCTGCAGCACCTCGTCGACGACCTGCTCGACATGAGCCGCCTCGACGCGGGCGTCGTCGTGCCGCGGCGCGCGCCCGTCGCGCTCGACGAGGTCGTGCCCGCGGCGCTGGCCGGCGTGCCCGAGGGCGCGGTCGACGTCGACGTCCCCGAGGACCTGCCGCTCGTCACGGTGGACGCCGCGCTGCTCGAGCGCGCGCTCGCCAACGTCGTCGAGAACGCCGTGCGCTACGGCGGCGCGCCGGTGCGCGTGAGCGCGGGGCAGGTCGACGACGTCGTCGTCGTGCGCGTCGTCGACCACGGCCCGGGCGTGCCCGACGACCGCAAGGCCGCGATGTTCACGGCGTTCCAGCGCCTCGACGACGCACCCCGCGGGCACGGGCTCGGCCTGGGCCTCGCGGTGGCGCGCGGGTTCGTCGCGGCCGACGGCGGCACGCTCGACGCCGAGGACACGCCCGGCGGCGGCCTCACCATGGTCCTGACGATCCCGCTGGACGGAGGTGGCGCGTGACCCGTGTGCTCGTCGTCGAGGACGACCCGGCGCTGGCCCGCGCGCTGGGCGTGAGCCTGCGCGTGCACGGGTACGACGTGCACGCCGTCGCGACCGGCGCGGCCGCGCTCGACCTGCTCGCGGGCGACCCGCCCGACATCGTGCTGCTCGACCTCGGGCTGCCGGACGTCGACGGGCTGGACGTGCTGCGCGCGCTGCGGGTGTGGTCCTCGACGCCGGTCGTCGTGCTGTCCGCGCGGCAGACCTCGGACGACAAGGTCGAGGCGCTCGACGCCGGCGCGGACGACTACGTGACGAAGCCGTTCGCGATGGACGAGCTCATGGCGCGGCTGCGGGCCGCCGCGCGTCGCGCCGTGCCGCAGGCCGGACGCCCGCAGGTGCGGACCGCCGCGTTCACGGTCGACCTCGCGGCGCGCCGGGTGCAGCGCCCCGACGGCACCGACGTGCAGGTCACGCCCACCGAGTGGCACCTGCTGGAGATCCTCGCGCGGAACGTCGGGCGCGTGGTCGACCGCGCCGACCTGCTGCGCGAGCTGCGCGGCCCCTACCTCGACACCGAGAGCCACTACCTGCGCGTGTACGTCGCGCAGCTGCGGCGCAAGCTCGAGCCCGACCCCGCGCACCCGCGGCACCTGCTCACCGAACCCGCGCGGGGGTACCGGCTGGAGCCGTGACGCGGGCCCGCCGGCTCACGCCCCGGGCGGCGCGGGCCTCCGGGCGCGGGCTCAGGGCGCGGACGTCAGGGGCGTGGACGTCAGGGGCGTGCGGGCTCCGGCTCGGGGTCGGTGCGCGCGAGGCGCCGCGCGAGCATCGCGCACACCACGATCTGCAGCTGGTGGAACAGGATCACCGGCAGCGCGACGCTCGCCGCGACCGCGGGCGCGAACAGCACGGCCGCCATCGGCAGCCCCGTCGCGGCCGACTTCTTGGACCCGCACATGAGCAGCGCGATCCGGTCGCCGCGGTCGAGGCCCAGCAGGCGGCCGCCTCGCCACGTGATCGTCAGCATCGCCGCGAGCACGACCGCGCACACCACCAGCAGCACGACGAGCGCACCGGCCGTGAGGTGGTCCCACGCGCCCGACGTCTGCGCCTCGCTCACGGCCGTGAACACGACCAGCAGGATCGTCGTGCGGTCGGTGGTGCGCGTGACGTGCCCGTGCCCGCGCAGCCACGCGCCGATCCACGGCTGCGCGACCTGCCCCGCCACGAACGGCAGCAGCAGCTGCAGCAGGATGCCGGTGATCGCACCGCTGTCGATGCCGGCACCCGTCGCGCCCATGAGCACCGCGACGAGGACCGGCGTGATGACGACGCCGAGCACGTTGGAGATCGTCGCGCCCGTGATCGCCCCGGCGACGTTGCCGCGCGCGACCGACGTCAGCAGCACCGAGGACTGCACGGTCGACGGCAGCAGCGCCAGGTACAGCACGCCGCGGCGCAGGTCGGGGTCGAGCACGGCGTCCGGCAGCAGCTGCACGAGCAGCCCCAGCACCGGGAACAGCACGTACGTGGCCGCGAGCATCGAGCCCTGCAGGCGGAACCGCTTGAGCCCGTCGACCACCTCGCGCGTGGGCATGCGCGCGCCGTAGAGGAAGAACAGCACGACGATCGCGACCGTGCGCACGACGTCGAGCACCTCGCCGACGGCCTCCGGCACGGGCACCAGCAGCCCGAGCACGAGGACGCCGACGATCATCGCCGTCAGCGGGTCGAGCCACCGGAGCCAGGCGGGCGCCTTCATGCGGCGCGAGGGGGACGGCAGGTGCGGGGGCGGGACGTCACCCCGCCATCCTCGCGCACGTGGGACGAACCCTGGGCGGGCGTCCACGTCGTGACGTCCCGCCCGGCGACGACGGACGACGCCCCTCCCCCGCGCGGTGCGGACGGCGAGCCGCGCGGGTCGCGGCTCGGACCACGGTCCGAGGTGCGGACCCACCACGGGTGGACCCCGCGAGCGCCGACGACCGCCCCCGGGGCGACGCGACGCCGCAGGTCAGGCGCCTACCGTCGCCCGCATGATCGCACTCGACCGCCGCACGCTGGCCCCGTTCGCGACCCTCGCCGCCGCCGTCGCGGTGCTGCTGCTCCTGCCGTTCCCGGGCAGTCTCAGCCCTGCGCTCTACCGGGCCGTCGCGTCGTCGACGGGCCGTCTGCCGGGGGTCGACCTGGTGACGCTGGGCGCGCTCGGGCTGCTGGCCGCCGGGGTCGTACTGGCCGTCGGGCACGTGTGGCGCTCGCACCGCGACCGGCTGCCGGTGACGCTCGCGGCGTCCGTCGCCGTGCCCGCGGCGTACGGCTCGAGCGAGGGGCTCAAGCTCGTGCTCACGCAGGAGCGCCCGTGCGCGCGGTGGTCGTACGCGGCGCACTGCCCGCCGCCCGGGGACTGGTCGCTGCCGTCCAACCACGCGACCGTCGCGTTCGCGGCCGTCGTCGTGCTCGTGGTCGCGACGCGTGCGGCGTGGGTCGCGTGGTCGGCCGTCGGGCTCGCGGCGGTCGCTGCGGCGGGCCGCGTGATGGAGGGCGTGCACTACCCGCACGACGTCGCGCTGGGCGCCGTCGTCGGCGTCGGCGTCACCGCGCTCGTGGCGTGGGCGGCGGCGGTCGTCGTGCGC
>JAEYNO010000392.1 GCA_023412515.1 Actinomycetes bacterium | reverse complement strand
CCGCACGCCCGCCCTGCGCCGCCTCGCCGCCCAGACGCGCCTGCACCCGGCCGACCTCGTGCTGCCGGTGTTCGTGCGCGAGGGCCTCGACGCGCCCCGTCCGCTCGGCTCGATGCCGGGCGTGCTGCAGCACACGCGCGACTCGCTGCGGCAGGAGGCCGCGCGCGCGGTCGAGGCCGGGCTCGGCGGGATCATGCTGTTCGGCGTGCCGGCGCACCGCGACGCGACGGGCACGGGTGCGACCGACCCCGACGGGATCCTCAACGTCGCGGTGGCCGACGTGGTCGCGGAGGTCGGCGACGACCTCGTGGTGCAGGCCGACCTGTGCCTCGACGAGTTCACCGACCACGGCCACTGCGGCGTGCTCACGCCGAGCGGCGCGGTCGACAACGACGCGACGCTCGAGCGGTACGCGGCGATGGCGGTCGCGCAGGCCGAGGCGGGCGCCCACCTGGTGGGGCTCAGCGGCATGATGGACGGCCAGACGGGCGTCGTCCGGGACGCGCTCGACGCGGCCGGCCACACCGACGTCGCGGTGCTCGCGTACGCCGCGAAGTACGCGTCGGCGTTCTACGGGCCGTTCCGCGAGGCGGTCGAGTCGCAGCTCGAGGGCGACCGCCGCAGCTACCAGATGGACCCGGCGAACCGCCGCGAGGCGGCCCGCGAGGTCGCGATCGACGTGGCCGAGGGCGCGGACGTCCTCATGGTGAAGCCCGCGATGTCGTACCTCGACGTGCTGGCCGACGTGGCCGCGACGTCACCGGTGCCCGTGTGGGCGTACCAGGTGTCGGGCGAGTACGCGATGATCGAGGCCGCGGCCGCGCAGGGGTGGATCACCCGCAGGGGTGCCATCACCGAGTCGGTGCTCAGCATCCGCCGCGCGGGCGCCGATGCGATCCTGACCTACTGGGCGACGGAGCTGGCCGGGTGGCTGGCGGAGGAGCGGTGATGACGCAGGTGGACGACGTCGCGGGTGCAGCCGGCCCCGTGGACGGCCCGGCGTGGACGGGCAGCAGCACCGCGGCGTTCGAGCACGCGACGTCCGTCATCCCGGGCGGCGTGAACTCCCCCGTGCGGGCGTACGGCTCGGTGGGCGGCACGCCCCGGTTCCTCGCGTCGGCGGCCGGTGCGCACGTGACCGACGTCGACGGGCGCACGTACGTCGACCTCGTCGGGTCGTGGGGCCCGGCGCTGCTGGGCCACGCGCACCCGGAGGTCGTCGACGCCGTGCAGCGCGCGGCCGCGCGGGGCCTGGGCTTCGGCGCGCCGACGACGACCGAGGTCGAGCTGGTCGACGAGGTGCGCGCACGCGTACCGGCCGCCGAGCGCGTGCGCCTGGTGTCGACGGGCACCGAGGCGACCATGACGGCGCTGCGCCTGGCGCGCGCGTGGACGGGCCGCGACAAGGTCGTGAAGTTCGCGGGCTGCTACCACGGGCACGTCGACGCGCTGCTGGCGCAGGCGGGCTCGGGCGTCGCGACGCTCGCGCTGCCCGGGTCGGCGGGCGTCACGGCGGCCGTCGCGGCCGAGACGATCGTCGTGCCGTACAACGACCTGGACGCGCTGCGCACGGCGTTCGCCGAGCACGGCGGCTCGATCGCCGCGGTCATCACCGAGGCCGCGCCCGCCAACATGGGCGTCGTCCCGCCGCTGCCCGGCTTCAACCGCGAGCTGCGCCGCCTGACGTCGGAGCACGGTGCGCTGCTCGTGCAGGACGAGGTGCTCACGGGCTTCCGCGTGGGTCCCGCCGGGTGGTGGGGCCTCGAGGGCGCGGCCGAGCAGTGGGCGCCCGACCTGCTGACGTTCGGCAAGGTGATCGGCGGCGGGCTGCCCGTCGCCGCGGTCGGCGGTCGCGCGGACGTCATGGACCAGCTCGCGCCGCTCGGGCCCGTGTACCAGGCGGGCACGCTGTCGGGGAACCCGGTCGCGACGGCCGCGGGCCTGGCGACGCTGCGGCTCGCGGACGACGACGTGTACGCGCGCGTCGACGCGGCGGCCGCGCGGCTGCGGCGCGAGGTCTCGGCGGCGCTCGTGCAGGCCGGCGTGCCGCACGCGATCCAGTGGGCGGGCAGCCTGTTCAGCATCGTCTTCGGCGAGCGCGCCGCCGCCGAGGGCGCGCGCGACTACGCGGGCGTGCAGGCGTCCGAGCACTGGCGGTACGCGCCGTTCTTCCACGCGCTGCTCGACGCGGGCGTGCTCGCGCCGCCGTCGGCGTTCGAGGCGTGGTTCCTGTCCGCGACGCACGACGACGACGTGCTGGACCGCGTGGTCGAGGCGCTGCCGGGTGCGGCGCGCGCCGCCGCCGAGGCCACGCGTCCCGAGTGACGCGGACGCGGACGGCCCGGGATCCGGGCCACCCGCGCGCGGGTGGCAGGGCCGGCCCGGCTCCGGACAGGTGCGCCGGGCCGGCCCTCCACCGTTCGAGGGTGCCGCGTCAGGCGCGCGGCGCGACCGGAGCGGCCGACTCCGTCACGTCCGCGGTGTCCAGGACGTCCGTCGGGGCGTCCGACGCCGTGCCGGACGCACCCGCGCGCTCGGCCGGACCGTGGGCCGTCGCCGCGGTGCCGCGCCCGGCGGCGAGGTCGAGGCGGTAGGCGCGGACCGACCACGTGACGGCCGCGACCCACACGAGCGCGATGGCCGCCAGCACGAGCCCCTCGGTGGGGGTGTCGCCGACACCGACCCAGTCGGAGCGCAGCAGCGTGCGGGTGTTGGTGAGCACGATGACGCCGCCGACCGCCGAGCCGAGCACGCGGCCGGGGACCTTGCGCACGAGCCACGCCGCGAAGGGCGCGGCGATCAGGCCGCCGATGAGCAGCGCGACGACCCACGTGAAGTCGATGCCCTGCGAGCCGAGCGAGAACAGGAAGCCGAGGCTCGCGGCGAGCGCGACGAGGAACTCGGACGTGTCGATCGAGCCGACGACCTTGCGGGGCTCGAGCCGCCCGGACGCGAGCAGCGCGGGCGTGCCGACGGGGCCCCAGCCGCCGCCGCCGGTGGCGTCGACGAACCCGGCGAACACGCCGAGCGGTGCGAGGAACCGCTTGCGCAGCGGCAGGTGCTGGCGGTCGGTGCGCAGGCCCTTGAGCGTGAACCGGACGAGCAGGTAGACGCCGAGCGCGAGCAGCAGCAGCGACATCACGGGCTTCGCGGCGTCGGTCGAGAGGTTCGACAGGAACGTCGCGCCGGCGAAGGCCCCGACGGCACCGGGGACGCCGATGCGCAGCACGACCTTCCAGTCGACGTTGCCGAACCGCCAGTGCGAGACGCCGGAGGCGAGCGTCGTGCCGATCTCGGCGAGGTGCACGGTCGCCGACGCGGCGGCGGGGTTGGTGCCGATCGCGAGCAGGAGCGTCGTCGAGGTGACGCCGTAGGCCATGCCGAGGCTGCCGTCGACGAGCTGCGCGGCGAGACCGACGAGGGCCAGGAGGATCAAGGAGGGCACGGGGACCACCTCGGGGCGGCCGGCGGGGAGGCCGGGAGCGGGTGACGCGTACGGGCGGTTGTCCGTACCTCGCTGATAATTCCGACCCGGTTAGCGGGATTTCAAGGATCGGTCGCATCCTGAGACGCCGTCTCGCGGGCGGGCGCGGTACGGACGGCGCAGCGGCACGGCTCGGCGCAGGGCGTAGGGTCGTCCGCCGTGACGACCGCGGGAGTGATCAGGGTCAGCGCCGTGGTGCTGCGCGACACCACGGGCGCGGTGCTGACGGTCCGCAAGCGCGGCACGTCCCGGTTCATGCTCCCCGGCGGCAAGCCCGAGACCGGGGAGACGCCCGCGCAGACCGCCGTGCGCGAGGTGCAGGAGGAGGTCGGCGTCGTGCTGCGCGTCGAGACCCTGCGCCCGCTCGGCGTCCTCCGCGCCGCCGCGGCGAACGAGGACGGGTTCGAGGTCGAGGCCGACGTCTTCGAGCACGCGCTCGACGCGCCGGTCGCGATCGGCGCCGAGATCGCCGAGCTGCGCTGGCTCGACCCCGACGCCCCGCTGCCGCTCGACCTCGCGCCCCTGCTGCGCGACCGCGTGCTGCCCCTGCTGCGCGCCACGCCCCGCACCTGACGGCGCCGGGAGCCCGGTCCGAGGTTGCCGCGTCCCCGTCGAGGGTTGCCGCGCCGCCGTCAGGGGTTGCCCGCGCCCCGTCCGAGGCCGCCCCGCGCCGTCAGGGGTCGAGCGTGCCCGTCAGGGGTTGAGCCAGGCGTCCTCGCGGGCGGCCTGCCGGACCACAAGGTCGGGCAGCTCGCGCCGCACGACGTCGGCGAGCGTGACGCCCTCGAGCACGTCGCGCACCGACGCGCGCAGCGCGACCCAGACGTCGAGCAGCGCGGTCGCCGACCCCTCGTAGGTGAGCCCGGGCGGGCGCACGTCGCGCACCGTGACGAGCGGGCCGTCGACGGCCCGGATGACCTCGGCGAGCGTGATCTCGTCGGCGCCGCGCGCGAGCCGGTACCCGCCCGCGCGACCGCGGACGCTCGTCACGACGCCGGCCCGGCGCAGGTCCCCGAGGATCCGCTCGAGGAAGCTCGTGGGGATGCCCTGCCCCTCGGCGAGCACCTCGCTCGAGACCGAGTCGTCCGCCGGCCTGCTGGCCAGCTCGGCGCACGCCCGCACCGCATAGTCCGCCTTCGCCGAGACACGCATGGGTCGATCATCCCCTGCGCGGGGCGTCCGCCGGGCGCGAACACGCTTGTGCGGATACCCCCCAGGGGTATGATCGACGCATGTCCACCGAGACGGCACCCGTCACGCACGACACCCCCGACGCCGACGCGCCCGCGGTCGCACCCTCCGCCGACGCCCCGGAGCACGACCACGCGACGCACGGCTACTCGCCCGCCAAGGCCGAGTACCTGCGCCGCCTGCGCCGCATCGAGGGCCAGGTCCGCGGCATCGCCCGCATGGTCGACGAGGACGTCTACTGCATCGACGTCCTCACGCAGGTCGCCGCCGTCACCAAGGCCCTGCAGGCCGTGAGCATCGGCCTCGTCGAGGACCACCTCGGCCACTGCGTCGTCGACGCCGCGCGCCAGTCCCCCGAGGCGGGCGCCGAGAAGGTCCGCGAGGCCTCGGCCGCGATCGCGCGCCTCGTGCGCAGCTGACCCACCCCCGCACCTCGCGACCGACCCGCCTCGGGTCGCCGCAACAAGTCCCGCGGCACGGCTCCCCACCCGGGGCCGCGCCACCCACCCGCCGTCCGCGTCGCCCCGGCCGCCCCCGCCCGCTCGCCCTGGCCCCCGCCGCACCGGACACCCTGCACCGAAGGAGCACCACCATGGCCACCACCACGTTCCGCGTCGACGGCATGACCTGCGGCAACTGCGTCAAGCACGTCACCGAGGAGCTCACCGCGCTGCCCGGCGTCACCGACGTCACCGTCGAGCTCGTGACCGGCGGGGCCTCCCCCGTCACCGTCACGTCTGACGCACCGCTCGACGACGCCGCCGTCGCGGCCGCCGTCGAGGAGGCCGGGTACGCCGTCACGCCCACCCGGTCGCTGCTGTGAGCGCGCCCGGGACCGCCCCGGACGGGGTGGGGGCCGCGGGGATCGACCTCGCGGTCGAGGGCATGACCTGCGCGTCCTGCGTCGCGCGCGTCGAGAAGCGGCTCAACCGCGTCCCGGGCGCGACCGCGACGGTGAACCTCGCGCTCGAGACCGCGCACGTCGAGATCACCCCGACCGACGACGCGCCCGCGCCGACCGTCGACGACCTCGTGGCCGCCGTGCGCGCCGCGGGGTACGACGCGCACCCGGTCCCCGCGCCCGGCGCGTCGCACCACGTCGCCGCGGCGGACCACGCGGCGCACGACGGCGCCGGCGACCACGGCTCGCACGACGAGATCGAGCACGCGCTGTCGGGCATGCAGCACGCCGGCATGGAGCACGACGCCGACGACGACACGTCCGCCCCCGTCGACGCGCGCGGCGCCGACCTGCGCCGCCGCCTGCGCGTCGCGGCCGTGCTGACCGTCCCCGTGGTCGTGCTGAGCATGGTCCCGGCGACGCAGTTCCGCGGCTGGCAGTGGCTCGTCGCAGCGCTCGCGCTGCCGGTCGCGACGTGGGCGGCGTGGCCGTTCCACCGCGCGGCCGTGCGCGCGGCGCGGCACGGGTCGTCGACCATGGACACGCTCGTGTCGATCGGCGTCGTCGCCGCGACCGCGTGGTCGCTGTGGGCGTTGCTGCTGGGCGGTGCGGGCGACCTCGGCATGCGCATGACGCCGACGCTCTTCCCCGCCGCGGGTGCGGGCCACGGCACCGCGATGCCCGAGCTGTACTTCGAGGTCGCGGCCGTGGTCGTGACGTTCCTGCTCACGGGCCGGTACGCCGAGCACCGCTCGCGCCGCCGCGCGGGCGACGCGCTGCGCGCGCTGCTGGACCTCGGCGCGAAGGACGTCGCGGTGCTGGTCGACGGGCCCACGGGCCGCGTCGAGCGGCGCGTGCCGGTGGACCGGCTCGCGGTGGGCGACGAGTTCGTCGTGCGCCCGGGCGAGAAGGTCGCGACCGACGGCGTCGTGGTGACGGGGACGAGCGCGGTCGACACGTCGCTGCTCACGGGCGAGCCCGTGCCGGTCGACGTCGGGCCCGGCGACGAGGTCACCGGAGCGACCGTCAACACGTCCGGCCACCTCGTGGTCCGCGCGACGCGCGTCGGCTCCGAGACCCGGCTGGCGCAGATCGGCCGGCTCGTGGCGCGCGCGCAGACGGGCAAGGCGCCCGTGCAGCGGCTCGCCGACCGGATCTCGGCGGTGTTCGTGCCGGTCGTGCTCGTGATCGCGGTCGGCACGCTCGTGGTGTGGCTCGCGACCGGGGGCGGCGTGCAGGCCGCGTTCACGGCGGCCGTCGCGGTGCTGATCATCGCGTGCCCGTGCGCGCTGGGGCTCGCGACGCCCACGGCGCTGCTGGTCGGCACGGGGCGCGGCGCGCAGCTCGGGATCCTCATCAAGGGCCCCGAGATCCTCGAGGAGACGCGCCGCGTCGACACCGTGGTGCTCGACAAGACGGGCACGGTCACGGCCGGGCGCATGGCCCTGGTCGACGTCGTGCCGGCCGCGGGCGAGAACGCCGACGAGGTGCGGCGCCTGGCCGCGGCGGTCGAGCGGCTCGCGGAGCACCCGATCGCGCGCGCGATCGCCGAGGCCGCACCGGAACTGGATCGCCCTCTCGCGACAGAGCGATCGAGCACCCCCGCCGAGAGCGCAGGACTGGATCGACCTGTCACGACAGGGCGATCCGACACCCCCGCCGAGAGCACCGGCCTGGATCGCACTCTCGCGACAGAGCGATCGGGTCTCCCCGTCGAGACCGCAGAACTGGATCGCACTCTCGCGACAGGGGGGGCGGGCGTCGGGG
>JAEYNO010000375.1 GCA_023412515.1 Actinomycetes bacterium | reverse complement strand
GCCCTCGCCCGCGCCCACGTGCTCGCGGTCGAGGCGCTCGTGCTGGAGTGGCACGGTCAGGGGCCCGTCCACCTGCCCGGCGGCCGGGTCGCCACGCGCGCGTGTGGCAGGCTCTACCTGGACCGGCCGACGCGGCCGGCCGGCGCACCGGACATCTCCGGCGGCGCCCTCCCGGCCGGGCGGGGAGCCCCCGCGGCACGGCACGACGACCACGACGACCAGGAGTGAGCTGTGGACGCGGCGGACATGGGTGACGACCTCGAGCGGGTCCTGCTGAGCGAGGAGCAGCTCCACGCGCGCCTCGACGAGATCGCGGCGCAGATCGACGCCGACTACGCGGGCCAGCAGCTGCTGCTCGTGGGCGTGCTCAAGGGCGCCGTCATGGTCATGGCGGACCTCGCGCGCCGCCTGCGCGGCAACGTGTCGATGGACTGGATGGCGGTGTCGTCGTACGGCTCGGGCACCAAGTCGTCGGGCGTCGTGCGGATCCTCAAGGACCTCGACACCGACCTCACGGGCCGGCACGTGCTCATCGTCGAGGACATCATCGACTCGGGCCTGACGCTGTCGTGGCTGCTGTCGAACCTGCGCTCGCGCGGCCCGGCGTCGGTCGAGATCGCGACGATGCTGCGCAAGCCCGAGGCCGCCAAGGTCGAGGTGCCGGTGCGCTACGTCGGCTTCGACATCCCCACCGAGTTCGTCGTGGGGTACGGCCTGGACTACGCAGAGCGGTACCGCAACCTGCCGTTCGTCGGCACGCTCGCGCCGCACGTCTACCAGGGCTGACGCGCACGGCACCCGGACGGGCGCGCGGCACGGCCGCGCACCCGGCCTGTGCCCTGGGCGAACACCGCGGGGCCCTGCCAGGTCCACCGTGTACTTTCAAGGCAGAGTCCCCGCGAGCGGAGGTTGAGGGGCCCGGCCCCGATCGCCCATGAACGTCAAGCGTCTCTTCCGCGGCCCCTTCATCTGGGTCGCCCTGGCCGTCCTGCTGTCCCTGGCCGCCTTCAGCATGCTGCAGATGCCCACGCAGCGGCAGATCGACACGTCCACGGGCCTCGAGCTCCTCAAGGACGGCAAGGTCGACCAGGTCCTCGTCACCGAGGGCACGCAGCGCGTGGACCTCACGCTCGCGGAGCCGTACGACCCGGACCCCGACCAGGACGGCGACCTCGGCACGCAGGTCTACTTCTTCTACGTCACGCCGCAGGGCGACCAGGTGGTCGACGCGATCACGCAGGCCGACCCCAAGGACGGCTTCACGTCGAAGGTCCCGCAGCCGTCGTGGTGGGGCAGCCTGCTGACGCTCGTGCTGCCGTTCATCATCATCCTGGGCCTGTTCTGGTTCCTGATGTCGAACGCGCAGGGCGGCGGCTCGCGCGTCATGAGCTTCGGCAAGTCCAAGGCCAAGCTCGTGAGCAAGGAGTCGCCCAAGGTCACGTTCGCCGACGTCGCGGGCGTCGACGAGGCGGTCGAGGAGCTGCAGGAGATCAAGGAGTTCCTCGCCGAGCCCGCGAAGTTCCAGGCCGTCGGCGCCAAGATCCCCAAGGGCGTGCTGCTGTACGGCCCGCCCGGGACCGGCAAGACCCTGCTCGCGCGCGCCGTGGCGGGCGAGGCGGGCGTGCCGTTCTACTCGATCTCCGGCTCGGACTTCGTCGAGATGTTCGTGGGTGTCGGCGCGAGCCGTGTCCGTGACCTGTTCCAGCAGGCCAAGGAGAACAGCCCCGCGATCATCTTCGTCGACGAGATCGACGCGGTCGGCCGGCACCGTGGCGCGGGCCTCGGCGGCGGGCACGACGAGCGCGAGCAGACCCTCAACCAGATGCTCGTCGAGATGGACGGGTTCGACGTCAAGACGAACGTCATCCTCATCGCGGCCACCAACCGCCCCGACATCCTCGACCCCGCGCTGCTGCGCCCGGGCCGCTTCGACCGCCAGGTCGCGGTCGAGCCGCCCGACCTCAAGGGTCGCGAGCGGATCCTCACGGTGCACGCGCAGGGCAAGCCCATGGCGCCGGCCGTCGACCTCGCGCTCGTCGCGCGGCGCACGCCGGGCTTCAGCGGCGCCGACCTCGCCAACGTGCTCAACGAGGCCGCGCTGCTCACCGCGCGCCGCGGTGCGCAGGTCATCGACGACGCCGCGCTCGACGAGGCGATCGACCGCGTGATCGCCGGGCCGCAGAAGCGCACGCGCGTCATGAACGTCAAGGAGCTCAAGATCACGGCGTACCACGAGGGCGGCCACGCCCTGGTGGCGGCCGCGTTGCGGTACACCGACCCGGTGACCAAGGTGACGATCCTGCCGCGCGGTCGCGCGCTGGGCTACACGATGGTCATGCCGCAGGAGGACAAGTACTCCACGACGCGCAACGAGCTGCTCGACCAGCTCGCGTACGCGATGGGCGGCCGCGTCGCCGAGGAGCTCGTGTTCCACGACCCGACCACGGGCGCGAGCAACGACATCGAGAAGGCCACGTCGACCGCGCGCAAGATGGTCACGCAGTTCGGCATGAGCGCCCGGCTCGGCGCGATCAAGCTCGGCCAGGAGTCCTCCGAGGTCTTCCTCGGCCGCGACGTCGGCCACCAGCGCGACTACTCCGAGGAGATCGCCGGCGCGATCGACGTCGAGGTCCGCGCGCTCATCGAGCACGCGCACGACGAGGCCCGCGAGATCCTCGTCGAGTACCGCGACGTGCTGGACGCGCTGGTCCTCGAGCTGCTCGAGAAGGAGACGCTCAACCAGGAGCAGCTCGCCGCGATCTTCGCGCCGATCACCAAGCGCCCCCCGCGCGACGTGTGGCTCTCGGGCGACGAGCGCGCGGTCTCCGACCGCGGCCCCGTGATGACGCCCGCCGAGCTGGCCGCGCAGAACGGCCACCCGGTGGTCCCGCAGGACGAGGCCGCGGCGGCGAACGCCGAGCACCCGGCGACCGCGGTCGTCGAGCTCCCGCCGACGGGCACCCCCGACGCCGACGGGCCGCGCTGACGTGGCCGTCACCGACGCCCCGGGCGCCCCGGGCGACGACGGCTCGGTCATCTCCCGCACGCACGACGCGGGCGGCCGCGCGATCGCGCCGTTCGACGAGGAGCGCGCGGCGCGTGCCGTGCGCGAGTTGCTGCTCGCGGTCGGCGAGGACCCGGACCGCGAGGGCCTGCAGGAGACCCCGGCGCGCGTCGCCCGCGCCTACCGCGAGATCTTCGCGGGCCTGACGATGGACGCGCGCGACGTGCTGACCACCACGTTCGACCTCGGCCACGAGGAGATGGTGCTGGTCAAGGACATCGAGGTGTACTCGACGTGCGAGCACCACCTCGTGCCGTTCCACGGCGTCGCGCACGTCGGGTACATCCCCGGCGCCGACGGCCGCATCACGGGGCTGTCGAAGCTCGCGCGCCTGGTCGACGTGTACGCGCGCCGGCCGCAGGTGCAGGAGCGTCTGACCTCGCAGGTCGCGGACGCCCTCGTCGACGTGCTGAACCCCAAGGGCGTGCTGGTCGTCGTCGAGTGCGAGCACCTGTGCATGTCGATGCGCGGCGTGCGCAAGCCCGGGTCGCGGACCGTCACGTCGGCCGTGCGCGGTCAGATGCGCGACGTCGCGACCCGCGCCGAGGCCATGAGCCTGCTGGCCGGCCGGCACTGACGGACCCGGCCGTGCCACCGCGTCGGGGTGCGGCGTGCGGACCCCCGCGGTCCCGCGCACCGCGACGAGCGCCTAGGCTCGCACCGTGACCGACCACGGCTCCCTCCTCCGTGGCCCGTCGGGGCTGCTCGACGCGCACGAGCGGCTCGGGCGCGCCCTCGTCATGGGCGTCGTCAACGTGACCCCCGACTCGTTCTCCGACGGCGGCCGCTGGTTCGGCGTCGACGCCGCGGTGGAGCGTGGCCACGCGCTGCTCGCGCAGGGCGCGGACGTGCTCGACGTCGGCGGCGAGTCCACGCGGCCCGACGCGACGCGCGTGCCGGTCGACGAGGAGCTCGCGCGCGTGCTGCCCGTGGTCGAGCGGCTCGCGGCGGCCGGCGCGGTCGTCAGCGTCGACACCACGCGCGCCGAGGTCGCGCGCGCGGCCGTCGAGCGGGGTGCCGTGCTGGTCAACGACGTCTCGGGCGGTCTGGCCGACCCCGACATGCCGCACCTGGTCGCGCGCACGGGCGTCGCCTACGTCGCGATGCACTGGCGCGGCCACGCCGACGTGATGGACGACCACGACGTGTACGACGACGTCGTGGTGGACGTGCGGGCCGAGCTGCGCGAGCGGGTCGCCGCGCTGCGGGCCGCGGGCGTCGACGACGCGCAGGTCGTGCTCGACCCGGGCCTGGGCTTCGCCAAGGCGGGCGCGAGCAACTGGCCGCTGCTGGCGCACCTGCCCGAGCTCGTCGCGGAGGGGTTCCCCGTGCTGGTGGGTGCGTCGCGCAAGCGGTTCCTCGGGCACCTGCTCGCGGGCGCCGACGGCGTGCCCGTGCCGCCGACGCAGCGGGACGACGCGACGGCCGCCGTGAGCGCGCTCGCGGCGGCGGACGGGGTGTGGGCGGTGCGCGTCCACGAGGTCGCGGCGTCGGCCGCGGCGGTGCGCGTCGCGGCCCGCTGGCGCGCGGCGCGCGACGGCACGGCAGGCTGGGACACGAGGGACACGAGGGACGCGACGGCACGGCACGCGACGGGGCGGGCCGCACGGGAGGGAGCGCGGTGAGCGGTCAGGACGACGTGCACGACGACGGCGGGCGCCGGCTGGACCAGATCCGGCTGTCGGGCATCAGCGCGACGGGGTACCACGGCGTGTTCGCGCACGAGCGGCGCGAGGGGCAGACGTTCGTCGCGGACGTCGTCGTGCACCTCGACACGCGCCGCGCGGCGGCGGGCGACGACCTCGCGCACACCGTCGACTACGGCGAGGTCGCGCAGCTCGTGGCCGCGGTCCTGGCCGGCGAGCCCGCCGACCTCATCGAGACGGTCGCCGAGCGGATCGCCGCGACGGTGCTGGCGCGTCCGCACGTGCAGGCCGTGGACGTGGCCCTGCACAAGCCGCAGGCGCCGATCACCGTGCCCTTCGGCGATGTCGTCGTCTCCATCCGGCGCGACCGCACGAAGCTGCCGGCCGCCGAGCCGTACCGTCCGCCGACGGGTGCCGTGCGGCGCGACCCCGAGCCCGACGCGCGCCCGCGGACCGCGCCGCTGCCGGTGACCGGACCGACGCACGCGGCGCCGACGTCGGGC
>JAEYNO010000318.1 GCA_023412515.1 Actinomycetes bacterium | reverse complement strand
GTGCGCGGTCGTCCCGGTCGCGCCCGCGTCGACCGTCACCACGGTCTCGGCGCCCGCGACGCGCGCGGTGACCGCGAGCGGCACGTCGCCGCCGGGCAGCCCCGACCGCTCGACGTCGACGACGACGTCGACGACGCCGGTGCCGTCGGGTCGCACGGTGACCAGCGGGCGCACGGACGCGAGCCGCGCGACGCGCCACCGCTCGACCCGCACGGGCCGCCACAGACCCGCGGTCTGCAGGTCCGGGCCCCAGTCCCAGCCGAACGAGCAGGCCATCTTGCGGACCATGTTGAACGGCTGCGGGTACGCGAGCGGACGCGGTCCGAGGCGGCGCGCCTCGGCCTCGGCGTGCGCGAGCGCCGACGTCAGCTCGACGCGCAGCGTGCGGACGTCGTGACGCAGGTGCGCGCGCAGGTCGACGCGGTAGGTGCGGTGCTGGTTGGCGGTGCGCGCGAGCACGTCGTCGTCGAGGCGCACGGTGGCGACCGTGTCGACGCCCTCGAGGACCAGGTCGACACGCTCGCCGGCGAGCGCGGGGGCGATGCGCACGGGCCGCGCGTAGGTCCACGTGACGTGCCGCATCCACGCGAGGCGCGTCTCGTTGTCGTCGACGTAGGGGTCGGGGACGAGTCCCGCGTCGAGCAGCGTCGTGTGGCTCGTGCCGGGGACGTGAGCGGGGACGCCGTCGTGCAGCGCACGCCGCAGCGGCGCGGGCAGGTCGGCGGGGAGGGTCCCGGGGTCGGCCGTGAGCGTCCAGCCGTCGTCGAGGAGGTGGTGGTCCATGTGCGTGCGCGCCTCCGGAGGTCCTCGGCCCCCGGCGGGCGCGCGTCGTCGCGCGCTCGCGGACCGTCCGGCCCGAGGAGCCCCTACATTGTTAGGTTGCTGAACTTAGTCCGTCAACGCCTCGCCGAGTTCCTCCTAGGCTGGTGCGCACGAATCCACCCGGAGGTGAGCGGTGCCCCTGCGTCCCGACGACGTGACGTCCCCCACGACCCTGGACACGACCGACGCGCTGCACCTGCGCGCGGCGGGCGTGAGCCTCGTCCTCGACCTCGCGGCCGGGTTGCCGCGCGTCCTGCACTGGGGCGGCGACCTCGGCGACCTCCCCGGTGCCGCGCTCGACGCGTTGCGGCTCGCGGCGCGCTCGGCGCCCGCGGCGTCGTCGGTCGACGGCGAGGTCGTGCCGTCCGTGCTCCCCGAGCAGTCGACCGGCTGGCTGGGCGTGCCCGGCCTCACGGGATCGCGCGGCGGCCGCGGCTGGTCGAGCGCGTTCGCCGTCGAGCGCGCGACGCACGCGCGCACCGCCGGCGGCGGCGACCTCGTCACCGTGACGGCCGCCGACCCCGCGGCCGGGCTGGGGCTCGAGCTCGTGCTCGAGCTCACGCCGCAGGGCGTCGTGCGCCAGCGCGCGACCGTCACCAACACGGCCGACGGCACCTACGACCTCGAGGGCGTCCTGCTGACGCTGCCCGTGCCGCTGCGCGCCACGACGCTGCTCGACATGGGCGGGCACTGGGCCCGCGAGCGGCACCCCATCCGCACGCCCTTCACGCACGGCACCCGCCTGCGCGAGAACCGGCGCGGCCGCACGGGCTTCGACACGCCGTACGTGCTGGTCGCCGGGACCGACGAGCTCGGGCACCGCCGCGGCGAGGTGTGGGGCGTGCACGTCGCGTGGTCCGGCAACCACCGCAGCCTCGCGCAGCGCTCGCACGACCACCCGGGCCTGCTCGGCGGCGGCGAGCTGCTGCTGCCCGGCGAGGTCCGACTCGGCACCGGCGAGTCGTACACGAGCCCGTGGCTGTACGCGTCCTACGGCGCCGCGGGCCTCGACGAGCTCGCGAGCCGCTTCCACGCGTGGCTCCGTGCGCGGCCCCAGCACCCGCGCACGCCGCGCCCCGTCACGCTCAACACGTGGGAGGCCGTGTACTTCGACCACGACCTCGCGCGGCTCACCGAGCTCGCGGACGCGGCCGCCGCCGTCGGCGCCGAGCGCTACGTGCTCGACGACGGCTGGTTCGGCGACCGCCGCGACGACTCGCGCGGCCTGGGGGACTGGTACGTGTCCGACGAGGTGTGGCCCGACGGCCTCGGTCCGCTCGTCTCGCACGTCACGGGCCTGGGCATGCAGTTCGGCCTGTGGGTCGAGCCGGAGATGATCAACCCGGACTCGGACCTCGCCCGGGCGCACCCCGACTGGATGCTGCGGCTGCCGGACCGGCTGCCCCGCCCCGCGCGTCACCAGCAGGTCCTCGACCTCGGGCGGCCCGAGGCGTTCGCGCACATCCTCGAGCGCCTGGACGCGCTGCTCACCGAGTACGACATCGCGTACCTCAAGTGGGACCACAACCGCGACCTGCTCGACGCGGGCCACGGCGCCGACGGCGTGCCCGGCGTGCACGGGCAGACCCTCGCCGTGTACCGCCTGATCGACGAGCTCAAGGCCCGGCACCCCAGCGTCGAGATCGAGTCCTGCTCGTCGGGCGGTGCGCGCGTCGACCTCGAGATCCTCGAGCGCACCGACCGCGTCTGGGCCTCGGACTGCATCGACGCGCTCGAGCGCCGCACGATCCAGCCGTGGACCAACCTGCTCATCCCGCTCGAGCTCATCGGCGCGCACATCGGCTCCGGCACCGCGCACTCCACGGGGCGACGCGCGGGGCTCGGGTTCCGGGCGGGGACGGCGCTGTTCGGGCACCTCGGCATCGAGTGGGACCTGCGGGAGGCCGACGACGCCGAGCGCGCCGAGCTCGCGGCGTGGGTCGCGCTCTACAAGGACGTGCGCGAGCTGCTGCACACCGGGGTGAGCGTGCACGCCGACCCCGTCGACCCCGCGTACGCCGTGCACGGCGTGGTCGCGCAGGACGGCTCCGACGCGCTGTTCGCGATCGCGACCGTGGCGTCCTCGGCGCAGGCGCCCGCCGCGCTCGTGACGCTGCCCGGGCTCGACCCGGACGCGACGTACCACGTGCGCCCGCAGGCTCCCGCGGACGTCGTCGGGCCGTGGCAGCACGTGCCGTGGTGGGAGCCCGAGGGCCTCCGCACGACGGGCCGGGTCCTGGGCCAGGTCGGCGTCCGGCCGCCGCACCTGCAGCCCGAGCGGCTCGTGCTGCTGCGGGCCACGCGCGTCGACTGACGACGGCCGCGACGGTCGGTGCCGACGGAGGGCGGCGGGGTGACCCCGCCGCCCTCCGTCGTCGTCCCGTCGCGTCGTCAGCCGCTCACTTGGTCGCGCCCGACGTGAAGCCGTTGTAGACGTACCGCTGCAGCAGCAGGAACAGCACGAGGATCGGCACGATCGTGATGACCACGCCCGCCGAGATCACCTCCCACTGCGAGCCGAACGGGCCCTTGAACGCGAACAGCGCGGTCGAGATGGGCCGCAGGTCGGGGTCGGGCAGGTAGAGGAACGGCAGGAAGAACTCGTTGTAGATGCCGATGCCCTTGATGATGACGACCGTCGCTATCGCGGGCTTGAGGTTCGGCAGGATGATGCGGAAGAAGATCCGCAGGTGCCCCGCGCCGTCGAGCGTCGCGGCCTCGTCGAGCGACCGAGGGATCGCGCGCACGAACTGCAGGAAGATGTAGATCGAGACGATGTCCGTGCCCGTGAACAGCAGGATCAGCGCCCAGCGCGAGTTGTAGAGCCCGAGGCCGTTGACGATCTGGAACGTCGCGACCTGGGTCGTCACACCGGGCACGAGGGTCGCGAGCAGGAACAGGCCGAGTACCGCCGACCGCCCGCGGAACCGGAAGCGGTCGAGCGCGTACGCGGTCGCCGCGCCGACGAGGATCGTGCCGGTGATCGCGGCGACGAAGACGACGACCGTGTTGGCGAACCCCCGCAGCATGCCGCCCCGCGTGAAGGCGGTCGCGTAGTTCGCGACGTTGCCCCAGCTCTCGGGGGGCGTGAACGGGTTGGTGGCGAGGAACTCCTGGCCGGTCTTGAACGAGCCGAACAGGATGAGCACGAGCGGCAGCAGCGTGACGACGGATGCGACGACGAGCGACACGTACTTGCCCGTGGTGGTGAGGGCGCGGGTCATGCGAGGTCCACCTCCTGCTCGGGGACGACGCGACGCTGGACCCACGTCACGAGCAGCACGACCACGAGCAGCACGACCGCCATCGCCGACGCGAGGCCGACCATGTTGCGGTTGAACGCCATCCAGATCGTGCGGATCACGAACGTCTCGGTGCCGTTGCCGCCGTTGGTCATGACGTACGGGATCTCGAACACGGACAGCGCGCCCGAGATCGCGAGGATGAACGACAGCCCGACGATCGGGCGGATCGACGGCAGGATGATGTGCCGGAACTCGTGCCAGCGGTTCGCGCCGTCGATCTCGGCGGCCTCGTAGACGTCGCTGCTGATGGACTGGATCGCACCGAGGAACATCACGAAGTTGAGACCCGTGTAGCGCCACACGGACACCGCGGCGAGCGTCACGTTGGCGACCGCCGGGTCACCCGTCCACTGCCGGACCAGCGCGTCGAGGCCCGCGGCGAGCAGCACCGTGTCGAGGCCGCCCCCGGGCTTGAGGAAGTTGAGGAAGATCAGGCCGATCGCGACGCCGTTGATGAGGTAAGGGAAGAACAGGATCCCCTTCCACAGGTTCTTGAGGCGCACGCGGAACGACAGGACCGTCGCGAAGTACAGCGCGAGCGCCATCTGCACGAACGACGCGAGGAAGTAGTACAGCGAGACGTAGAAGACGCGCACGTTGTCGGGGTCGGTGAAGATCTCGACGTAGTTGTCGAGCCCCACGAGCCCCTTCGTGCGCGCGAGGCCGTCCCAGTCCGTCACCGAGTACCAGAACATGTTCGCGACGGGCAGGTACGTGAGCAGGAGCAGCAGCCCGACGGGGACGAGGAGGAACAGGTACGGCACCGCGCGGCGACGCCGGCGCGCGCCGCGACCCGCGCCCGAGGGGGCGGGGCGGGTCGCGGGCGCGGGGGCGTCCACCGGGCCGGGGCTGCCCGCCGTGGTGGTCGTCATGGTGCGGCGACCGCGCGTCAGGCGTCCACGTCGGCGCGACCCTCGGCCCACGCGGCGTTGAGGTCGTCGAAGACCTGCTGCTTGGTGCGGGCGCCGGAGCGGGCGTCGTCGATGATCTTCTGGCGGTACTTCGGGTCCGTGGTGACGATGCCCGACGCCGTGTCGATGTCGGCGAACAGCGACTCCTTGCCCTGCGGCGCGGGGTTCATCTCGACGAGCTCGACCTGGTCGACGAAGTCGGCGAGTGCGGCGGGCGTGGCGCCGTCGATCAGCGGCGACAGGCCGACCTGCGACTCGGAGTAGCCGGACTCGTGGTGGAACCAGTCGATCCACGCGCGCGCGGTCACCTTGTTCTTCGAGGCGACGTTGATGCCGAGGTTGTAGTCGCCGCCGGCGGTGGCGTGGAACGTGCCGTCGGCCTGCGCGGGGAAGGGCATGTAGCCGATGTCGTCGGCCGAGCCGCCGGCGTCGACGGCGGCCTGCTGCATCTGGGGGATCGCCCAGGACCCGAGCAGCATGACGCCGATCTTCCCGGTGCCGAGCAGCTGCTTGGACTGCTCCCAGTTGGTCGTCGTCGGGTCGGCCTCGGTGAGTCCCTGCGCGACGACGTCGTACAGCAGGCCGTCGATGACCTCGTGGTCGCGGCCGTCCGCCCACGGGTCGTCCCACGTGACCATCTCGTTGACGTAGTCCGGGTCGCCCGAGACGCCGCCGCGGTAGAACTCCCACGCGGTGAGCGGCCAGCCGTCCTTGTAGTTGGTGTAGAGCGGGTCGATCCCGGGGTCGGCCGCCTTGAGCGCGGCGAGGTCCTCGAGGAACTCGTCGGGAGTGGTGGGGAAGTCGGTGAGGCCGGCGGCCTGCCAGACCTTGGTGTTGTAGACGAGCCCCTGGACGTTGCCGACGACCGGGATGCCGTAGCTCGTGCCCTCGAAGGACTTGTCGGCGAGCCAGCGGTACTCCTTCGCGAGCTCCGCCTGCTCGCCAAGCGGCTCGAAGAAGTCGCCGAGCTGGTCGGGCGCGACCGAGCCGGGGATGGCGAGGACGTCGCCGTAGTTGTCGGTGCTCATGCGCGTCTTCACCTCGCCCTCGTAGTCGGTGATGCCCTCGACCTTGACGTCGGTGACCGCGGGGTACTTCGTCGTGAACCGCTCGACGTAGTCGTCGAACGTGCCGTCCTCGACGAGGTCGGTGCGCCACGTGAGCACCGTCAAGGAGCCGCCGGGCTCGCCGGTCGTGTTCTCCTCACCCTCGGACCCGCCCGAGCAGGCGGCCGTGAGGGCGAGCAGGGCGACGGCCGTCGACGCGACGGCGAGCCGCCCGCGTCGCTGGTGAAGGAACATCGTCGATCCTCTCGTCGGCGCCGGGACCTCGGTGTCCCGGCTGCGGCGGTGACGGCCCCGGGCCGCGCGCCGTGTAGATTCTTAGGCTACTGAACAAAGTAAGTCAACGGCGTGTCGTGACCCGAAGCGACCTGGGTCGCGGTCGTTAGGCTCGTCGGGTCGCCAGCCGGCGGCCGCCAACCCGACGGGAGCCCACGTGAACGCAGGCACGCCGGCCCGCGGCGCCGCGCACACGAGCAGCCGCAGCGCGATCCTCGACGTCATCCGCGCCGCCGGGACCATCAGCCGCGTCGAGCTCACGCGCGCCACCGGGCTCACCGCCGCCACCGTCTCGACGGTCGTGCGCCGGCTCCTCGACGAGGGGCTCGTCGTCGAGGCCGGGCGCGCCGAGTCCACCGGCGGCAAGCCCCGCATGCTGCTGCAGCTCGACCCCGCCGCGCGCTACGCCGTCGGCGTGCACCTCGACCACGCGGGCATCACGTACGTCGTCGCCAACCTCGGCGGCCAGGTCGTCGCGCGGTGGCGCCGCCCCGGCACGGGCGCCGACGACCCCCGCGTGGTCGTCGAGCGGATCGCCGCCGAGATCGCCGCCACGATCGCGCGCATCGGCGTCGACAGGCGCCTGCTGCTCGGCGTCGGCGTCGTGTCGCCCGGACCGCTCGCGACCTCGACCGGCATGACCATCGCGCCGCCCGTCATGCAGCACTGGTCGGACTTCCCGCTCGCGGCCGCCATCGAGGACGCGGTCGGCCTGCCCGTGCTGCTCGACAACGACGCGACGGCCGCCGCGCTCGGGGAGTACTGGTCCGGCGGCGTCCCCACCGGCGCGGTCTGCGCCGCGCTGTACATGGGCACCGGCGTCGGCTCCGGGATCATCGTCGACGGCGCCGTCTACCGCGGGCGCTCGTCCAACGCCGGCGAGGTCGGGCACGTCTGCCTCGACGTCGACGGGCCGCCCTGCTGGTGCGGCGCGCGCGGGTGCCTCGAGGCCCTCGCGGGCCCGTCCGCCGTCGTCGCGCGCGCGCTCGACGCGGGCATCGCGCTGCCGGGCCGCAGCGTGTCGGAGGACTTCGCGGCGCTCGCGCGGGCCGCCGCCCGCGGCGAGGACGAGCCGGTGCGTCTGCTGGCCGAGTCCGCGCGCTACGTCGCCGCGGCCACCCAGTCCCTCGCGAACGTCCTCGACCTCGACCTCGTCGTGCTCACCGGGTCGTCGTTCGCCCACGCCGGGTCGCTCTACCTGCCCGTGGTCCAGGAACGCCTCGACGCCGCGTTCTTCGCGCGCGCCACCCACGGCGTGCGCGTCACGATCTCGTCGCACGCCGCCGAGGCCGCCGCCGTCGGCGGCGCCGCGCTCGTGCTGCAGGCCGAGCTCGCCCCCCGGCAGGCGGGCATGCGGATCGTGGCCGACGCGCTCACCGAGGTGCCCGCCGGGTCCGGCGTGGCCTGAGCCGCGTCCGACCCGGCCGGGCCGTCGACGCCGTCAGCCGAGCAGGCGGTCCAGCCCGGCCTGCGGGATCGGCACCCACGTCGGCCGGTTCCGCGCCTCGTAGACCATCTCGTACAGCGTCTTGTCGAGCTCGAGCGCGCGCAGCAGCAGCGCGCTCGCGGGCTCCGCGCCCACGCCGTAGCCGTCGAGCAGCGCGTCGCGCGCGTCCCGCGTCCACGCCTCCGCCGGCGCCCCGACGAGCCCGCCGACCGCCGCGGCGTAGTCGAACGACCGCAGCACGCCCGCGACGTCGCGCAGCGCGAGGTCCGGACGCGTGCGCGCGGCCAGCGGCGCCAGCGGCTCACCCTCGAAGTCGATGACGAACCAGCGACCCGTCGAGCGCAGCGCCTGGCCCAGGTGCAGGTCGCCGTGCACGCGCTGGCGCGCCGGCGTGGTCGGCAGCGCCGCGACCTCGTCCGCCACCGCGCGCACCGCGCGCGTGCGC
>JAEYNO010000248.1 GCA_023412515.1 Actinomycetes bacterium | reverse complement strand
GCGGGCGACCACCCCGCCGGCCGCTCCCGGGTCGTGCGTCGTCGTCCGCCGGGCGGCGACGCACGACCGCGCGTCAGCGCGTCGCCTCGAGCCGTGCGCGCTCGGCCGCGACGTCGTAGCTCGCCGTGGGCCAGCCCAGGTCGAGGTCGGACAGGGCGCGGTGCAGCAGGGCGCTCACGGCCAGGCGGGCGTACCACTTGCGGTCGGCCGGCACGACGTACCAGGGCGCGACGTCGGTGCTGGTGCGGTCGAGCACGTCCTGGTACGCCGCCTCGTAGGCGGGCCGGCGCAGGCGGGCGTCGACGTCCGACGGGTCGTACTTCCAGTGCTTCTCGGGGCGCTCGAGCCGCTCGTGCAGGCGCGCGTACTGCTCGTCCGGCGACACCCACAGCAGCACCTTGACGACCGTGGTGCCCGCCGCGGCGACGCGTGCCTCGAACCGGTTGATCTCGTCGTAGCGGGCCCGCCACACGTCGGGCGGCACGAGCTCGTCGACGCGCGCGACCAGCACGTCCTCGTAGTGCGAGCGGTCGAAGACCCCGATGCGGCCCGCGGGCGGCAGCGCGCGTCGCACGCGCCACAGGTAGTGGTGACGGCGTTCCTCGGGCGTCGGCACGCCGAAGGACCGCAGCGCGACGCCCTGCGGGTCGACCAGGCCGAGCACGTGCCGCACGATGCCGCCCTTGCCGGCGGTGTCGAGGCCCTGCAGCACGAGCAGGACGGACCGGTCGCCGCCCGTGCGGCCGTGCGCGTAGAGGCGTTCCTGCAGGTCGGACAGGTCCTGCCCGATCGCCGCGAGCGTGCGCTCGCCGTCGCCGCGCGAGCCGTCGAACCCGGGCGTCGCCCGCGCGTCGACGTCGGCCACGCGCAGCCCGGGCCGGGCGCGCAGCAGCTCGACCGCGGCGTCGCGACGCGCGGTCAGGTCGGCGTCGGTCGTCGTGCCCGTCCCGGGTGCCTTCGTGTCCGACGTCCTGCGCGCCGTCGTGCCCGACTTCTTGCCCGACTTCTTGTCCGACTGCTTGCTCGACTTCTTGCCCGACGCCTTCGCCATGCGCGTGCCCCTCCCTGCTGGTGCGGTCGCCGGGTCGACGCCGTCGGTCAGGGCCGGGCGGCGAACCGCTCGAGCAGGTCGGCGTGGCCGCCGACGATGACCAGGTCGTTGGCCGAGATGCGGGTCTCGGGCGTCGCGTACTGGAAGTCGATCCCGGGGGACTTCACGCCGATGATGGTCACGCCGTAGCGCTCGCGCACCTTGGACTGCGCGAGCGTGAAGCCCTGCGTCTCCTTCGGCGGTCGCATCTTGACGACGGTGAAGCCGTCCTCGACCTCGATGTAGTCGAGCATCTTGCCGCTGACCAGGTGCGCGACGCGAGACCCGGCGTCGGCCTCGGGCAGCACGACGTGGTGCGCCCCGATGCGCTGCAGGATGCGCGCGTGCTCGCTCGAGATCGCCTTGGCCCAGATCTGCGGCACGCCGATGTCGACGAGGTTGCCCGTGATGAGCACCGACGCCTCGAGGTACGACCCGACGCCGACGACGGCCACGGGGAACTCGCGCGCGCCGAGCTGCTCGAGCGCGTCGGGGTTGACCGCGTCGGCCTCGACGAGCGGGATCCGCCCCGACCACTGCGCGACCAGGTCGGGGTTGCGCTCGACCGCGAGCACGTCCTGGCCGAGCCGGTCGAGGGTCGCGGCGATCGCGGACCCGAACCGGCCGAGCCCGATCACGAGGACGCCGGAGTCCTTCTTGGGGGTGCGCGGTGCCGTGCGGGGCTCGCCGCCGCCCGCGCGCAGGCTGTCAGCCAATGATGGGTCTCTCCTCCGGGTAGCGGATGACACGACGACGGTTGCGCAGCGCGAGCGCCGCCGCAAGCGTCATGGTGCCGGTCCGGCCGATGAACATGAGCACGACGAGCACGTACTTGGCGGGCGTCGGCAGGTCGGCCGTGATGCCGGTCGACAGGCCGCACGTCGCGAACGCCGAGATCACCTCGAACAGCACGCGGTCGAGCGTGAGCCCCGTCATGGCCAGCAGCAGCAGCGACGACACGAGCACGATGGTCGCGGAGACGAACCCGACGGCGATGGCGACCTGCAGCGACTCGCGCGGGATCCGTCGGCCGAACGCCTCGACGTCGCGGTCGCCGCGCCCCTCGGCCACGATCGCGAGCAGCATGACCGCGAGCGTCGTGACCTTGATGCCGCCCGCGGTGGACGCGGACCCGCCGCCGACGAACATGAGCGCGTCGAGCAGCAGCCACGTGCCCTCGTGCATCTGGTCGACGTCCACCGTGGAGAACCCGCCCGAGCGGGGCATGACGCCCGCGAACAGCGACGCGAGCGCCGTCCCGCCGGGGTCGAGCGGCCGGAACGTGCCGGGGTTGGTCCACTCGAACGCGGCGACGACGACCGAGCCGAACACGACGAGCCCGATGCTCGTGGTGATGGTGAGCTTGGAGTGCAGGCTCCAGCGTCGCGGCTCCCGCAGGTGGTTGGCGACGTTGAGGATCACGGGGAAGCCGAGCGAGCCGATGAACACGCCGACGATGATCGGCAGCAGCATCCACCAGTCCGACACGAACGGCGCGAGGCCCTCGGGGGTCGGCACGAAGCCCGCGTTGTTGAACGCCGACACGGCGTAGAACAGCGCGTGCCAGGCGGCCTCGCCGACGGCCTCGTTGTGGACGACGAGGCGCGGGAACAGCACGATCGCGATCGCGACCTCGAGCACGGTGGACGTGACGATGACGGTCCGCACGAGCGAGCCGACCTCGCCGAGCCGCGTCACCTTGGTCTCCGACGACACGAGCAGGCGCTGCGTGAGCCCGATGCGCCGCGACACGGCCATGCCGAGCAGCGACGCGAGCGTCATGACCCCGAGCCCGCCGATCTTGATGGCGACGAGGATGACGACCAGGCCCCACGTGGACCAGTACTCGCCCGTGGGCACGACCACGAGCCCGGTGACGGTGGTCGCGGACGTCGCGGTGAACAGCGCGTCGATGAGGGGTGCGCGGCCGCCGTGCGCGGTGGCCCAGGGCGCCGAGAGCAGCACCGTGATGATCGCGATGACAAGAGCGAACACGCCGAGCGCGAGCCGGGCGGGGGACTGCCGGGCGGACCGGTCGACGTACTCGCGCGCGCGCCAGAGCAGGCCGGGACCCGCCGCCATCCCGCCTCCCGCTGTGCCTCGCGCGTGTGACTCACGTGCCCTCAGGCACACTCTGGCACGTGCCGGGGGCGCGCACGCACCGACGGCACGTGACGCGCGACGCCGGGGCCGCGCGTGCCTCGTCCGTCCGGACGGGTGGCGGCACGGCCCGTCGGGTCGACACCCGCCCGGCGGCGGTGGGAGCGTGGGCGCATGACGGCCCCGGACGCGACGCGCGCCGCGTCCTCGACCCTGCGTGTCGTGTGGGCGACCGAGCTCCTCGCGTACGACTTCGGGTTCGGGCACCCCATGACGTCGGACCGCATCGACCTGACCGTCGCGCTCGCGGCCCAGCTCGGCCTGCTCGACGCGCCCGGGGTCGAGGTGGTGGGCGCGGAGCCGGCGTCGGACGCGCTGCTGGCGACCGTGCACGACCCGGCCTACGTCGCGGCGGTGCACGCGGCCGCCGAGCGGGGGGTCCCGGACCTGGTGCGCGGGCTCGGCACGCGCGACGACCCGGTCTTCCCGCAGATGCACGACGCCGCCGCGCGGGTCGTGCAGGGCACGGTCGACGCGGCGCTCGCGGTGTGGCGCGGCGAGACGGACCACGCGGTGAACGTCGGCGGCGGCCTGCACCACGCGATGCCCGGCGCGGCCTCGGGGTTCTGCGTCTACAACGACGCGGCGGTCGCGATCCGGGCGCTGCTCGCGGCCGGTGCGCAGCGCGTCGCGTACGTCGACGTGGACGCGCACCACGGCGACGGCGTGCAGGCGGTGTTCTGGGACGACCCGCGCGTGCTGACGGTGTCGGTGCACGAGACGGGGTTCGCGCTGTTCCCGGGCACGGGCTACCCGGGGGAGACCGGCGGCCCGGGAGCGGAGGGCACGGCCGTGAACGTCGCGCTGCCGTCGCACACCGACGACGCGGGCTGGCTGCGGGCGATCGACGCGGTGGTGCCCGCGGTGGTGCGCGAGTTCGCGCCGGACGTCCTGGTCACGCAGCACGGCTGCGACACGCACCGCATGGACCCGCTCGCGACGCTGCGGGTGTCGGTCGACGCGCAGCGCGTGGCGGCGATGCTGCTGCACGACCTCGCGCACGACGTGAGCGCCGGCCGGTGGGTCGCGCTCGGCGGCGGCGGGTACGCGATCCTCGACGTCGTGCCGCGCACGTGGACCCACCTGGTGGGCGTGGCGGCGCACCGGCCCGTCGACCCGGCGACGCGCGTGCCGCAGGTCTGGCTGGACGTGGTGCGGCAGCGGTACGGCCGCGACGCGGTGCCGGTGATGACGGACCACGCGAGCGCGTCGTTCCGGCCGTGGTCGGCGGGGTACGACCCGGCGGACGACGTGGACCGCGCGGTGCGCGCAACGCGCACGGCGGTGTTCCCGTCGCTGGGACTGGACCCCGAGCTGGACTGAGCGGGCGTCGCGCGCAGACGTCCTCCGCGGCCCCGTCGGCTGGGCCGGTCGGGTGCCCGCCCGCGGCAGCTCTGCGCCGTGCGGGTGTCCCGGCTTCCCCATGCGTCACACGCGCCACTATCGTTGAGGCGGCACCCGGTTCTCGGGTGCGCGACGCCGGCGCAGGGCCCGGCCACCAGGAGGGCCGGGACATGAGCGACGCGCAGGGCGGGCCGCAGGGACGCGTGCGGTTCCTCACCGTCGTCGAGGTCGCGGACCTCATGCGGGTCTCGCGCATGACGGTGTACCGCCTGGTGCACGCGGGCGAGCTGCCCGCGGTGCGCGTGGGCCGGTCGTTCCGGGTCCCGCAGGACGCGCTCGACGCGTACCTGCGCTCGTCGGCGACCGTCGAGACGCACGCGGTCGACGAGGAGCGTCGCTCGTCCTGACCCCGCGGCGCGGGCGCCCGTGCTGCCCCCGGCCGGGGCGCGCGTCGTGCGGACGGCGACCGCCGTTCGCGGACGTGGGGCCCGATCGCGTAAGGTGGGGCCCCGGACTTCTGCGTGCGTGGGCGATCAGCAACGCGCACCGCGTCGATCGACCACCACTCACGGCTCCCGGGGCCGTGACCGGACACGAGTGAGGACCGCACATGGGCTCCGTCATCAAGAAGCGTCGCAAGCGCATGGCGAAGAAGAAGCACCGCAAGCTGCTGCGCAAGACGCGTCACCAGCGTCGCAACAAGAAGTGAGCCGCGCGCCGCTCCAGCGGCGCGCAGTGCACCCCGGGCCCGGTCGGACGACCGGGCCCGACGTGTGTCCGGGCCCGGAAGGCTTCCCCTCGATCTCTACAACGATGTAGGGTGGCGTGGTCCGCCAGCCGTGCGGGCCGGCAGCCCGACGCACGACGAGGTCGCGACGAGGACGAGGACGCACGTGAACGGACGACGCAGCGGTGCTGTGACGATGCACGAGGTGGCCGCACGGGCCGGCGTGTCCATCAAGACGGTCTCCAACGTCGTCAACGGCTACCCGTACATCCGCGACTCGACGCGCCAGAAGGTCGAGCAGGCCATCGCCGACCTCGGCTACCAGGTCAACGTCACGGCCCGGAACCTGCGGCGCGGGCGCACGGGCCTGGTGGGGCTCGCGGTCCCCGAGCTCTCGCTGCCGTACTTCGCCGAGCTCGCCGACTCCGTCATCCGCGCCGCGGAGGCGCGCGGCCTCACCGTGCTCATCGAGCAGACCGGCGCGGTGCGCGAGCGCGAGATCGAGGTGCTGCGCGGCGCGCGGCGCCAGTTCACCGACGGCCTCATCTACTCGCCCCTGGGCCTCGGCCCGGACGACGTGCACGAGCTCGACGGCGTCGACTACCCGCTGGTGCTGCTCGGCGAGCGGATCTTCGGCGGCCCCGCCGACCACGTCACCATGAGCAACGTCGAGGCCGCCAAAGCCGCGACCCAGCACCTCGTCGACCAGGGGCGGCGCCGCATCGCCGTGGTCGGCGCGCACGCGGGCGAGACCGTCGGCTCGGCCGCGCTGCGCGTGCAGGGCTACGCGGCCGCGCTCGAGGAGAACGGCCTGCCGTTCGACCCCGCCCTGATCGGTGAGGCGGGCCTGTGGCACCGCGCGACGGGCGCCGAGACCATGGCGCGCCTGCTCGACGCCGACCTCGGCATCGACGCGGTCTTCGGGCTCAACGACGCGCTCGCGCTCGGGGCGCTGCACACGCTGCACCTGCGGCGCGTCGACGTGCCCGGGCAGGTCGCCGTCATCGGCTTCGACGACATCGAGGAGACCGCGTACTCCTCGCCCACGCTGTCGACCGTGCACCCGGGTCGCGAGGAGATCGCGACCACCGCCGTGGACCTGCTGCTCGCGCGCATCGAGGCGCCCGACGCCGACCGGCCCTACCAGCAGGTCGTCGCGGACTTCTCGGTCGTCGCGCGCGCGTCGACGCTCGGCGAGCCCGCCGCCGGCTGACGCGCTCGCGGTTCGCCCGCCGTGCGCACCCGGCACCCGGTGCGCCACGGGTGCGTCGTGCCGCGTCGCCTCAGGTCGCCGCGGAGACGCGGGCGTCGAGCCGGTC
>JAEYNO010000144.1 GCA_023412515.1 Actinomycetes bacterium | reverse complement strand
GCGCACGGCGGTGCGACGGCGTTCGTGCCGCTGCTCACGGTGACCGTCACGGTGGCGCTCCTGGTGCTGTCGGGCGTGCTCGTGCAGTCGGTCGACGACGGGCAGCGCGCGACCGCCGACGTGCTCGTCGGTGCGGACGGGCGGCTCGACGGGCGCCTCGACCGCGCCGAGGGGCAGGCGGCGCTCGACGCGCTGCGCACCGCCCCGGGCGTCACCGCCGTCGCCACGGGGTCGCAGATCGGCAAGCGCGCGTACGGCGAGGGCTCGCGGCTCGAGGCGACCGTGCTGCTCGTCGACGCGGCCGACCTCGCGGCGGTCCGGACGGCGCGCGGACTGCCGGTCGACGCCGGCCTCGCGGGGCTCGGCGAGACCACGGACGGGCGCGTGCCCGCGCTCGTCTCCCCCGGGCTGCTCACGCGCCTCGACACCGACGGCGTCCGGCTCTCGGTGCTCGTCGGCAGCGTCGAGCTCGACGTGCGCGGGACGACCGCGCTGGCCCCGGACGCCGGCGTGCCCCCGGTCGACGCGCGCGACGTGCTGGGCGACGCGACGGACGACGACGACGGGCTGGTCGTCGTGGACCGCTCGGTCGTGGCGGCGCTGACCGACGTGCCCGCAGTCGACCGCGCGTGGGTGTCGGGGCCGGGCACGCAGGCCGCGATCGCCGACCTCGACCTCGCCGAGCCGGTGCACTCCGGACTCACGGCCACGACCGCGCAGGGGTGGTGGCGCGCGTGGTCGGGCGAGACCCTGACGCGGGCGCTGACCGGCCTGCAGCTCGCGTCCGTCGGGGTGCTGGCCGTGCTGGCGGTCCTCGCGCTCGTGCTCGTGGTGGTCGCGACGTCGCCGGAGCGCGGCCGCACGCTGTCGACGCTGCGCACGCTGGGCCTCGACGCGCGCACGGCCCGCTGGGCGACGCTCGGCGAGCTCGCGCCGCTCGTGCTCGGCGGCCTGGTCGGCGGGTCGGTGATCGGGCTCGTCGTGCCGCACCTGGTCGCGGACGCGCTCGGGCTGGCCTGGCTGACGGGGTCGGCCGCGGGCGCGACCGTGACCGTGGTGGCGTGGCCCGTGCTGGTCGCGGCGGCGGTGCTGGCCGCCGCCACGCTGGTCGCGGTGGGGATCGAGGAGGGCCTGCGGCGCCGCGAGCGCCTGGGCGAGGTGCTGCGGGTGGGCGAGCGGTGAACCGACGAGAGGACACGGACGTGACCGAGGCAGCGGGGACGGCGACGAGCCTGGCCACGCTCGAGGAACGCGCCCGCGCGCGTCCCGAGGCGTTCGGCACGGGGGCGCTGATCGTGTGCGAGTCGCTCGTGCGGATCTACCAGTCGGAGGGCGTCGAGGTGCAGGCCCTGCAGGGCCTGGACCTGCTGGTGCGCACGGGCGAGCTGGTCGCGGTGGTCGGTGCGTCGGGGTCGGGCAAGTCGACGCTGCTGGCGGTGCTGTCGGGGCTCGACGTGCCGACCGCGGGGCAGGTGCGCGTCGGCGAGTGGGACCTCATGGCGATGACCGCGCGGCAGCGCGTGGCCTACCGGCGATCGACGGTCGGGTTCGTGTGGCAGCAGACGGCGCGCAACCTCGTGCCGTACCTGACGGCGGCCGAGAACGTCGCGCTGCCGATGGCGCTGGCCGGGCGACCGCGGCGCGCACGACGCGCGGACGCCGCGCAGCTGCTCGACGTGCTGGGGGTCGGGTACTGCGCGGACCGGCGCCCCGGGCAGATGTCGGGCGGCGAGCAGCAGCGCGTCGCGATCGCCACGGCGCTCGCGAACTCGCCGCAGGTGCTGCTGGCGGACGAGCCGACGGGTGAGCTCGACACCGCGACCTCGGCCGACGTCCTCGCGGCGCTGCGCGACGTGAACCGGGACCTGGGCACCACCGTCGTGGTCGTCACGCACGACCCCGGCGTGAGCGAGCACGTGCAGCGCACGGTCGCGATCCGCGACGGCCGCACGAGCTCGGAGGTGCTGCGCCGCACCACGACGCGCGACGACGGCACCGAGCACACCGTGGCCGAGGAGCTCGCGGTGCTCGACCGCGCGGGACGCGTGCAGCTGCCGCGCGAGTACCGCGAGGCGCTGGACCTCGTGGGCCGCGTGCGGCTCACGCTCGAGCAGTCGCACATCGCGGTGCACCCCGAGCACGCGCGCACCGACGGGGAGGACGCCCGATGACCACGACCGCGACGACGCCGCGGGACGCGACGACCGGCGGGCCGATGGTGCTCGTCGAGCACGTGGCCCGCACCTACGGCAGCGGCCGCACGGCCGTGCACGCGCTGCGCGACGTGTCGCTCGAGGTGCGGCCGGGCGAGCTCGTGGCGCTCGTGGGCCGCTCGGGGTCGGGCAAGACGACCCTGCTCAACGCGATCGGCGGGCTGGACCGTCCCGACGAGGGCCGCGTGGTCGTCGCGGGTCACGAGGTGTCGGCCCTCGACGAGCGCGGGCTGGTGCGGCTGCGCCGCGACGTCATCTCGTTCGTGTTCCAGACGTTCGGGCTCGTGCCCGTGCTGACGGCGGCCGAGAACGTCGGTGTGCCGCTGCGGATGCGCCGCACGCCCGTCGCCGAGCGCGAGGCGCGCGTCGCGCTGCTGCTCGACCTCGTCGGCCTCGGCGACCACGCGCGGCAGCGCCCCGGGCAGATGTCGGGCGGTCAGCAGCAGCGCGTCGCGATCGCGCGGGCGCTCGCGACGTCGCCGCGGCTGCTGGTGGCCGACGAGCCGACGGGCCAGCTCGACTCCGAGACCGGACGGCAGGTGATGGCGCTGCTGCGCGCGGTCGTGGAGGCCGAGGGCATGACCGCGATCGTCTCGACGCACGACCCCGTGATGATGGCGCTGGCCGACCGCACCATCCGGCTCGCGGACGGGCGCCTGCTCGAGGGC
>JAEYNO010000143.1 GCA_023412515.1 Actinomycetes bacterium | reverse complement strand
CCGCACGGCGTCGCGCGCGCGGTCGGGTGCGCGCTCGAACGCGGCGTCGGCGCCGTCGGCCAGCGCGACCATGACCGACACGTTGTGCGCGACGACGTCGTGCATCTCGCGCGCGATGTGCGCGCGCTCGGCGGCGCGGGCCAGCGCGGCGCTCTGGTCGCGTTCGCGCGCCAGCGCGCGGTACCGCTCGACGAGACCCTGCACGTGCAGCCGCCGCGAGCGCGTCGCGGACCCGACGGCCACCCCGAGCAGGACGAGCACGAGCAGCAGCAGGACCGACCCCGTGCGGCGGCCGGGCGAGAAGTTCGGCTGCGCGAGGAACTGCTGCGGCTCCCACAGCGGGTAGGGCACCGACCCCGCCCACGCGAGGATCTCGATGAGGCCGAGGTCCTGCCAGCGCCACATCGCCCCGACGAGCACGACGAGCACGCCGCCCGTGACGGCCCACGTGGTGCGTGGCTCGCGCGTGGCCGCGACGCCCGACAGCGCGACGGCCAGGCACAGCCCCAGGACCCCGAGCACGCCGGCGACCAGCAGCGACGCGATCGACAGCCCGACGAGCAGCACGGTCGCCACCAGCGGGCGCGTGCGACGCAGCACGAGCGCCGCGGCACCCAGGACCGTCCCGGCCACCCACGTCGCGGCGACCGTGCGCTCGATCTGCGAGTCCCGCGGGTACAGCCCCAGGTACCGCGCCCCCGCGGCCCCCTCCCACCCGAAGCCCGCACCGACGAGCCCGACGGCCACCACGAGGACGACGACCACGACGTCGACGAGCCACGGCCGCGCGCGCACGAGCCGGGCCAGCGCGGTGCCGTCGCCGACCTGCTCCTCGGTGAGCGGTGCCGACACGGGTGCGACGGCGTGCGTCACCGGCGCGCGTCGGACCACCACGCGCCCACTCTCCCACCCCCGCGCGGCGTCCCGCTCGGGCGCGACGACGGGTGCGACCTCGCGGCGGACGCCCGGCGCGACGACCGGGCCGTCGTCCCGGCCGGCGACCGCGGGCAGGTGCGGCGGGTCAGCGGACGTCATGCCGCACCAGGCGGTACCCGGCCGCGGCGAGCACGACCACGACCCACGTCGCGAGCACGACGCCCCCGCCCCACGCGCCCAGCTGCGGGCCGCGCGTGGTGGCGTCGAGCGCCGCGAGCGTCGCGTCGTCCTGCAGCAGGCGCGCCCCCGCGGACGGCAGGGACGCGCGCAGCGTGTCGGTGAACCGGCCCGGGTTGGCGGCGAGCAGTTGGTCGGCGAGGAGCACGAGCACCAGGCCGCCGACGATCGCGCCGGCGGGGCGTCGCAGCAGCGCGCCGAGACCGAGGCCGAGCAGCGCGACGCCGACCCCGGCGAGCACGAGGCCGAGCAGCGCCCGCGCGGTGCCGGGCACGGCGAGGTCGAGCGCGGGGGCGTCGCCCGCGCGCGCCGGGACGGTCGCGGCCCACGACGCGACGAGCGCGAGCACCGCCGTGACCAGCGCGACGACGGTCGTGACGACCGCCTGCGCGAGCAGCACGCGCAGCCGCCGCGGCACGGCGGTGAACGTGGTGCGGGCCGTGCCCGTCGTGTGGTCGGCCGTCGCGACGAGCGCCCCGAGCACGAGGAACCCGAGCTGCGCGAGCACGAACCCCGACGTGACGACCCACGAGCCGGACCGCCCGTCGCCGGGCCGCACGAACAGCCCCAGCCCGTACGCGACGGCCGCGGCGGCGGCGACCGCGCCGAGCACGAGCCAGCCGTTCGACCGCAGGCTCGTGAACCGCGTGGTCTCCGAGCGCAGCACGCGCGGGAACGTGGGCCCGCGGCGGGCGAGGGTGCTGCGCACGGCACCCCCGTCCGCACGTCGCCCGGTGACGAAGGCCGTCATCGCACGTCCCGCAGGCGCAGCCGCAGGGCCGCCGCGACGAGCAGCGCGAGCACCCAGGCGGCGAGCACGAGGCCGCCGCCCACGGGGCCGAGGTCGGGGGCACCCTGCATCGGGCCGTACGACGCGGGCATCGTCATGAGCTGCGCGGCACCGCCCGGGGACAGGACCATCAGCGTGCCGCCCACGGTCACCTGGTCGACCACGGGCGCCGCCCCCGCCGTCAGCGGGTCGGCACCGCCCCCCGGCGCCCCGACCGACATGAGCACGATCGGCAGGACCAGCGCGACGACGAGCGCCGTGACCGTCGCCGGGACGGTCCGGCGCAGCAGGACCCCGATCGCGAGGCCCAGCAGCGTGAGCCCGACCACGAACAGCGCCATCCCGAGCAGCATCCCCGGCGCGTCGCCGGCGCCGAGGTCGACGGCGATGCCGCGGGCCCCCGCCGAGGGCAGCACCGCGACGACGCTCGCGCCGACCGTCAGCACCGCGACCACGGCCGCGAACGCGGCGGTCACGAGCGCCTGCGCGGCGACGACCGGCCAGCGCCGCGGCACGGCCGTGTACGTCGAGCGCGCGGCACCCGTGCGGAACTCGCCGGCGCCGGCCAGCACGCCCAGCACGAGCGCCCCGACCTGGGCCAGCGCGAGCCCGGTCGGCACCGCGTCGACCGGGTCGTAGCCCGGGTCCACCGAGGACGCCTGCGCGCTGAGGTACGTGATGACCCCGGCGACGACGACGGTCACGCCGCCCGCCCACCAGGGCGCGCGCAGCGACACGAGCTTCGTCCACTCGGACGCCACCACGCGCGGGAACGTCGGCCCGCGACGCGCGTCCGACCGGACGCCGCCGGGCGCCGCCACCGCCGCGCTCACCGCGCACCGCCCGCGGCCCCGGCCGCCCGGTACTCGACCGCGTCGGCCGTGAGCTGCAGGTACGCGTCCTCCAGCGACACCTGCTCGGCCGCGAGCTCGAGGACCGCCGCGCCGCAGCGCTGCGCGGCCGTGCCGACGTCGTCGACCGTGGCGCCGCGCACGAGCAGCGCACCGCCCTCCTGCGGCGTCACCTCGGCGCCTGCGGCCAGCAGCTCACGCGCCAGGCGCTCGGGGTCGGTGGTGCGCACGCGCACGGTGCCGGCGCGCTCGGAGCGGTCGACGACCTCCTGCACCGACGCGTCGGCGAGCAGCCGTCCCCGGCCGATGACGACGACGCGGTCGGCGCACAGCGCGAGCTCGTGCATGAGGTGCGACGACAGCAGCACCGTGCGGCCCTCCGCGGCGAGCTCGCGCACCAGGCGGCGCACCCACAGCACGCCGTCGGGGTCGAGGCCGTTGACGGGCTCGTCGAGGATGAGCGTCTGCGGGTCGCCCAGCAGCGCGCCCGCGATGCCGAGCCGCTGACCCATGCCCAGCGAAAACGTGCCCGCCCGGCGGCGCGCGACCGCCGCCAGGCCCGTCTGCTCCAGGACCTCGCGGACCCGCGCCCTGCCGATGCCGTGCGTCTGCGCGAGCGCCAGCAGGTGCTGGTACGCCGTGCGGCCCGGGTGCACCGAGCGCGCGTCGAGCATGACGCCGACCGCGTGCAGCGGCGCCGGCAGGTCCGCGTACCGACGCCCGTCGACGAGAGCCGTCCCCGACGTCGCGCGCTCCAGGCCGACGACGACGCGCATGGTCGTCGACTTGCCCGCGCCGTTGGGGCCCAGGAACCCCGTCACCGTGCCCGGCCGCGCGGCGAACGTCAGCCCGTCCACCGCCGTCGTGCTCCCGTAGCGCTTGGTCAGCGCCGCCACCTCGATCATCACGTCTCCTCGCGTCCACCGGCCCCTCACGGGGCGTCCGTCGGCGACGCTACGAAGACGGGTGGGTGCCGCTGCACCTCCCGCTGGAGGAGACCCGGTCGGGGTCCCCCTCCTCCCGCGGGAGGAGGGGGACCGCCCACGGGTGACCGGGACGGCGGCGGCGGCCGGCCGCGGCTCGCACCGCGGGCGCCGTCGGTGCGACCGTCAGGAGGGCTCGACCGGGAGCCAGAGCTCGACCGTCGCGGCGCTGAGGTCGGGAGTGCGGTCGAGGACCGCGACCACCTCCGGCCCGGGGCGCAGCCGCCACGGGTTCGACGGGAACCACGCGGTAGCGGTGTCGGCCCACAGCGCCTGCAACGTGGCCGGGTAGGGCCCGGCCGCGCGGAACACCGCCCACGTGCCGGCCGGGACCGGCAGGGTGTCGAGGTCGTCCGGGACGGTGACGTCGTCGGTCACCGCGACGCCGTGCAGGTACGTCAGCTCGGTGCCCTCGCGGCGGTCGGGGTCGAGGTCGGCGCTCACCGCGAGCAGACCCGCCGGCTCGGTGTCCGCGAGCGCCTTGAGCCGCGCGTGCTCGGACGGGCCGAGCGACGCGACGTGCTGCGCGACGGCCGGGTTCACGCCGTGGTGCACCAGGGGCACGCGCGCGGCGTGCCCGACGAGTCGGAACGCGGGTCGGTGGGCGATGCGGACGTCCATGGGACGACCTCCTTCGACGGTCAGACGGAAGCGGAGGCGGGGCTGGCTGCGGAGAGGACCCCCGTCGCGCCGCGCCTGCGCGGGCCCGACGCCGTGCACCGAGCGGAACGCACGCCCGAACGCCTCGGTCGAGCCGTAGCCGTGCCGGACCGCGATCCCCAGCAGGTCACCGGCGTCGGCCATGACGTCCGCCGCGGCGACGGTCATGCGACGGCGCCGCACGTACTCCGACAGCGGCATGCCCGCCAGCGACGAGAACATGCGGCGCAGGTGGTACTCGGTGGTGCCGAGCGTCACGGCGACGGCCGCCAGGTCGACGTCCGACGCGAGGTCGTCCTCCACGAGGTCGACGAGCCGGTTGAGCGAGGCGATCACGAGGGCTCCTCTCCGCGTCCCACTGTGGCCCCGGGGCCGGCCCGCCCGCCCGACCCGCCGTGCCCGATCCGATCGGCCCCGTCCCTCGGGCGTGTGCGCCGTGGCGGCCGACGGCACGGCCGCCCCGTCGCGGCCGGACCGGAGGTGCGGCTCTCGTCACGGCCGCCCTCCGTCGGCGACGGACAGGCTGACGGCTCGACGGACAGGCGCGTGCCGCTGTCCGTCGTCCGTGACGATGTCCGTCGGCGAGGGCGGCCGGGTGGCGCGGTCAGGTCGCGCCGCGCACGGGGCGCCACCGACGGCGCCCGCCGACGCCGTCGGTGGGTGCCCCAGGGCGCCCACCGACGGGGAGGTCAGAGCAGCTCGACGCCGTCCGCCTGCGGGCCGCGGTCGCTCTGGCGGACCTTGAAGCGCACGCGGTCGCCCTCGTAGAGCGCCTCGCCGCCGCGCACGACGGACACGTGCACGAACAGGTCGTCGCCGCCCGCGTCGGGGCGGATGAAGCCGAAGCCGCGGTCGGCGTCGTAGCGCGCGACGACGCCCTCGCCGCCGCGCGCGGGCGCACCGGAGGACCGGCGGTCGGAGCCACGGTCGCCGCCGCGGTCGGAGCGCCCACGGTCCCCGCCGCGGTCGTAGCCGCCGCGGTCGGAACCCCGGTCGTAGCCACCACGGTCGGACCCGCGGTCGGACCCGCCGCGGTCGGAGCGCCCGCGGTCGAACCCGCCCGAGC
>JAEYNO010000467.1 GCA_023412515.1 Actinomycetes bacterium | reverse complement strand
CCGGCCCGCGGACGGACGAGGGCCGCACCACCCGCGGGTGGTGCGGCCCTCGTCCGTCCGCGGGCCGGCGCGCGCGGGCGTCAGCCCTCGCGCAGCGCCGCCATCCACGCCTCGACCGCGTCGGGGTCGCGCGGCAGCGCGGCCGACAGGTTGACGTTGCCGTCGGCCGTCAGCAGCACGTCGTCCTCGATGCGCACGCCGATCCCGCGGTACTCGGCCGGCACCAGCAGGTCGTCGGACTTGAAGTACAGGCCCGGCTCGATCGTGAACACCATGCCGGGCTCCAGCACACCGTCGAGGTAGAGCTCGGCGCGCGCCTGCGCGCAGTCGTGCACGTCGAGGCCCAGGTGGTGGCTCGTGCCGTGGACCATCCAGCGGCGGTGGTGCTGGTTGTCGGGGTCGAGCGACTCCTCGGCCGTCACGGGCAGCAGGCCCCACTCCTCGAGGCGCGCCGCGAGCACGCGCATCGCCGCGTCGTGCACGTCACGGAACCGCGCACCCGGCACGGCCGCCGCGAAGCCCGCGTCCGCGGCGTCGAGCACGGCCTGGTAGACCCGGCGCTGCACGTCGGTGAACGTGCCGTCGACGGGCAGCGTGCGCGTCACGTCCGCCGTGTACAGCGAGTCGACCTCGACGCCCGCGTCGACCAGCACGAGCTCGCCTGCGCGCACCCGGCCGTCGTTGTCGGTCCAGTGCAGCGTCGTCGCGTGCTCGCCCGCGGCCGCGATCGTCGTGTAGCCGACGTCGTTGCCCTCCTCGCGCGCGTGCCCCAGGAACGTGCCCTCGATGACCCGCTCGCCGCGCCGGTGCGCGACCGCACGCGGCAGCGACCGGACGACCTTCTCGAAGCCCGCGACCGTCGCGTCGACCGCGAGCTGCAGCTGCGCGACCTCGTACGCGTCCTTGAGCAGGCGCAGCTCGGACACCGCCTCGGCGAGCAGCGCGTCGGCCTCGCCCGTGGACTCCTCGCCGCGGATCTGCGCGACGACCTCGTCGACGGCCTCGTCGGCCTCCGGGACCACGAGCAGCTGCACGCCACCGGCGCCGACGTCCTTGGCGAGCGCGTCCCGCAGGTCGTCGAGGTGCGCGGTCTCGACACCCGTCACGGTCGCGATCTCGTCGAGCGTCGGGCGCGCGCCCACCCAGAACTCGCCGTAGCGCGCGTCGGAGAAGAACTCCGGCGTGTCGCGGCCCGCGAGCGGGTTCATGTACAGCACCGCGTGGTGCGCGCTGCCGTCGTCGCCCGTGCCGTCGGCCACCGGGTGGAGCACCAGCACGGCGTCGGGCTCCTGCTCGGTGCCCAGGCCCGTGAGGTGCGCGAACGCGGCGTGCGGGCGGAAGCGGAAGTCGGTGTCGTTGGACCGCACCTTGAACCGCCCCGCCGGGACCACCAGGCGCTGGCCGGGGAACCGCGCCGACAGCGCGCTGCGACGCGCGGCCGTGAAGTCCGCGACCTCGGCGCGCGCGGCCGTCGACGGCGGGCGCTCGCCCCACCCCGACGTGACGAACTCGACGAACCGCCGCGACTGCGGGCGGTGCGAGCGGTTGGCGCCGCGCGACTCCAGCGGCTGCTCGTCCTGGGCGGGGGTCGGGGTCTCGGACGTGAGGTCGTCCGCGCTCTCGGTGCTCACGCCCCCAGTCTGGCACCGCGGGCCGCGCGACGGCCGTCCGGGGTCCCGGTCGCGACCGGCTAGCGTGTGCCGGTGCGCATCGACCTCCACACGCACTCGCGGGCGTCGGACGGCACGCAGACCCCCACCGAGCTCGTGACCGCCGCCCGCGACGCGGGCCTCGACGTCGTCGCCCTCACCGACCACGACACCACGGCCGGCTGGGACGAGGCGGCCGCCGCCGCGCCCGTCGCGGGCGTCGCGCTCGTGCGCGGCACCGAGGTGTCCGCGCGCTCGCACGGCGTCAGCGTGCACCTGCTCAGCTACCTGCAGGACCCCGCGCACCCCGCGCTCGCGGACGAGCTCGCGCGGGCCCGCGACTCGCGCGTGCACCGCGCCCGCAGCATCGTCGAGCGCATGGCGCGCGACGTGCCGATCACGTGGCAGGACGTGCAGGAGCAGGCCCGCGACGCGGTCGTCGTCGGCCGCCCGCACATCGCCGACGCGCTCGTCGCGCTCGGCGTCGTCCCCGACCGGGACGCGGCGTTCGCGCACCTGCTCGCGTCATCCGGGCCGTACCACGTCGACCACTACGCGCCCGACGCGCCCGCGGCGGTCGCCGCGATCCGCGCGTCCGGCGGCGTCCCCGTGTTCGCGCACCCCGCGGCCGACGCGCGCGGGCGGATCGTGCCCGACCGCGTGTTCGACGAGCTCGCCGAGGCCGGCCTCGCGGGGCTCGAGGTCTTCCACCGCGACCACTCGGCCGAGCAGCGCGAGCGGCTCCTGCGGATCGCCGACCGGCTCGGCCTGCTCGTCACGGGGTCGAGCGACCACCACGGCGACGGCAAGGCCAACCGGCTGGGGGAGAATCTGACCGGGCCCGAGGTGCTGGACGAGATCGTCCGGCAGGGAACGACGGAGGTGGTGGCGGCGTGAGCGCCGTGCTCGACGTGCAGCTGTTCATCTCGGTGTTCGTCACCCTGTTCGTCATCATGGACCCCCCGGGGACCGTGCCGATCTTCCTCGCGCTCACCGGCTCGATGACGCGCCAGCAGCGCGCTCGCGCGGCGCGGCAGGCGATCCTCGTCGCGTTCGGCGTCATCGTCGGTTTCGCGCTGTTCGGCCAGTCGCTGCTCAACTACCTGCACGTCTCGGTCGAGGCGCTGCAGGGCGCGGGCGGCCTGCTGCTGCTGCTCGTCGCGATGGAGCTGCTCACCGGCAAGATGGACAGCAACGAGGGCCTCGAGGGCACGCAGGGCAACGTCGCGCTCGTGCCGCTCGGCACGCCGCTGCTCGCGGGGCCCGGCGCCATCGTCGCGACCATGGTGTTCGTGCAGCAGGCCAGCGAGGCGACCGACTGGGTCGCCATCGCGATCGGCGTCGTGCTCGTGCACCTGTGCCTGTGGCTGTCCATGCGGTTCGCCAACGCGATCCACCGCGTCCTCAAGGACTCCGGGACGATGCTCGTCAGCCGCATCGCCGGTCTGCTGCTCGCCGCGATCGCGGTCCAGCTGCTCGCGGACGCCGTGCTGACGTTCGCGCGCCAGGTCTGACGCCGGGTCCCGGGGGCTCGACCCGAGTCCCCGGCCACGCCTGGTGCACGACCGGGTCGCCGCTCGCCGCTCGCCGCTCGCGGCTCGTCGCGGCCCGGGACGCAGATCGCCCTCCCACCGTGCGGTGAGAGGGCGATCCGGCACGTCCGTGGACGGCGGGGTCAGGACTCCGTGGGAGCCGTCGGCGCACCCGACGCGCCCCCGCGCGAGCGGCGACGGCGCCGACGACGCGGCGCGTCACCGGCCTCGCCGGTCGAGGAGGCGCCGGTCGGTGCGGCGCCGTCCGTCGCGGGCGACCCGGTGG
>JAEYNO010000112.1 GCA_023412515.1 Actinomycetes bacterium | reverse complement strand
GCCCGCGGCGACGCCGGTGGTCGCGGCGACGTCCTCGCCCAGCTCGAGCTGCGCGAGCGCACCGGCCCGCGTCGCGACGACGGCGAGCAGCACGACGACGCACGCCGCGACGGGCCGCACGAGCTCGGCGGTCGCGGTCGTGAGCGTGCCGGCGCCCCAGGCGGAGGCGAGCAGCGCGGTCTCGAGGTCGGCGCGCAGCAGCACCCACGTGTTGAACGCGCCGAGCATCGAGGACACCCCGATGCCGACGACGATCAGCCGGAACCCCTGCAGGCCGCCGCTGTGCGCGAGCAGGTGCACGACGACCGCCGTGAGGACCCCGCCCACCAGGGCGCCGACCGTGCGGGACGCCCAGCCGCCGCCCAGCGACACGAGCGCGATCAGCATGCCCGTGAACGCGCCGTTCGACAGGCCGACGACGTCGGGGCTCGCGAGCGGGTTGCGCGTCACGGCCTGGAACACGCCGCCCGCGACGGCGAGCGCGGCCCCGAACAGCACGGCCGCGGCGACGCGCGGCAGCCGCCACTCGAGCACGACGGTCGCCGCGAGGCCCTGCGTGCGGCCCGTGAACGCGCCCACGACGTCGGGCCACGGCACGGGGAAGTCGCCGACCGCGAGCCCGACGACCGCGAGGACGAGCAGCACGGCGGCCAGCACGAGGCACAGCACGCCCTCGCGCACGCCGACGCCCACGTGCAGCCGGTCGGTGCCGACCAGCACGCGCGGGCGTGGGCCGCGCAGCAGCCGCACGGGTGCGGCACGGCGCGCGGGGGCGCCCGCGGGGGCGGTCGGGGCGGTGCCGGCGGCGTCGTGCACGTCCGGGCGCGTGGCGGTCACAGGGCCGTGGCCCGTCGGCGGCGCGCGAGCGCGATCATCACGGGCGCACCGACGAACGCGGTGACGACGCCCACGGGCATCTCGCCGGGCGGCACGGCGACGCGCCCCACGACGTCGGACGCGACGACCAGCACGCACCCGCCCAGCAGCGACCCCGCGAGCACGCGGCGCTGGTCGGTGCCCAGCGTCCACCGCACGACGTGCGGCACCATCAGCCCGACGAACGCGACGGGCCCGGCGATCGCGGTCGCGCCGCCCGCGAGGACCGTGACCGCGGCGAGCACGAGCACGCGCGTGCGGCGCACGTCGACGCCCTGCGCCTGCGCGACGTCGGGCCCGAGCGCGACCGCGTTGAGGCTGCGCGCCGTGAGGGCCGCGACCAGCAGCCCCAGCGCGACGAGCGGCAGCACCGGCAGCACGACCTGGGGGCCGCGCTCGAGCAGGCTGCCGGCGGCCCAGCCGCGCATGCGGTCGAACGTGTCGGGGTGCGTGAGCGTGAGCCCGCTCGTGAGGCCCGCGAGCACGGCGCCGACCGCGACGCCCGTGACGACGAGCCGCGCGGGGCTCGCGCGCAGGTCGGCGGCGCCGCCCAGCACGTGCACGCCGACGGCCACGACCAGCGCGCCGAGGCACGCGAGCCACATGTAGCCGGCGGGCGTGGTCACGCCCAGGAACGTGATGCCGAGGGCCACCGCGAACGCCGCGCCGGCGTTGACGCCCAGCAGGCCCGGGTCGGCGAGCGGGTTGCGCGTGAACGCCTGCATGAGCGCGCCCGCGACGCCGAGCGCGCCGCCGACCACGAGGCCCGCGAGCGTGCGCGGCAGCCGCTGGTCCCACACGACGAACCGCGCGGTGTCGGTGCCGCGGCCCAGCAGCGCGTCCAGCACGTCGCCGGGCGGCACGGGGTTGGCGCCGACCAGCACCGAGAGCGCGACGACCCCGAGCAGCACCGTGACCGCGCCGACCACCCAGCCGGCGGCGTGCCGGCGCGGCGGACGCGCCCGGCCCGGCGACCGGAGGGTCGCCGGGCGGGCGGTCGGTGCTGCGGTGCTCACGGGGTGCGCGTCAGGGGTGCGGGTCGGCGGCGACGGGTCAGGACGCCGCGGAGAGGATCGTCTCGATGTCGTCGAGCACGGCCTGCCCGCCGAGCGGGCCGACGCCCGTGATCCACCACGCCTGGTCGACCAGGTGCAGCTGCGGGAACGCCGCCGCGTTGGCGCGCACGGCCTCGGGGACGCTGGACTCGTCGGTCACGTCGGTCGTCGTGACGAACACGTGGTCGGCCTTGGCGTCGAGCACGTTCTCGGGCGAGACGTCGACCGAGATCGAGTTCTCCCAGTCACGCTCGGGGGTCGTGAAGCCGACGCACTCGAGCGTGCTGCCCGCGAACGACGTGGGCCCGTAGAGCGTGAGGATGCCGTCGCGCGGGCGGATGAGCTGCGCGGTCTGGCCGGCGGTGCCGAACTCGTCGGCGATCTCCTGGCAGCGCGCGTCGTACGCGTCGAGCAGCTTCTGCGCGTCCGCCTCGTCGCCCAGCGCGGTCGCGGTGAAGCGCACGTTGTCCTGCCACGGGTCGGTCTGCGTGGCCATGAAGACGGTGGGCGCGACGTCCGAGAGCTGGTCGTACAGCGCCGAGTGGCGCGACTCGGTGCCGATGATGAGGTCGGGCTGCAGGGCCGCGATCTTCTGCACGTTCGGCTCCTGCACGGTGCCGACGGTCTGCACGTCGGCCGCGGCGTCGCCGAGGTAGGCGGGCACGCCGAGGGCCTCGTTGAGCACGGCGGCGCCGACGGGCTCCACGCCCAGCGCGACGGCCGTGTCGAGCTGCACGGGCTCGAGGACGACGACGCGCTGCGGGTGCGCGGGGACCTCGGTCTCGCCGCGCGCGTGCTCGACGACGCGGGGCGCGTCGGACGCGTCGGCGGAGGCGGACGGCGTGGGGTCGGCGGTGCCGGCGTCCGCGTCGGCGGCGCACGCCGAGAGGCCGAGACCGAGGGCCGTGACGGCCGCGAGCACCGCGACCCGCGACCGCACCGTGGAGACTGCTGAACGCACGCCAACTCCTTCGTCCGTGACGGTCCGCCCGTCGCGGACCCGGGCTGACGTTAGCAAAGCCTTACCTCACCGCGGACGTGCGGTCCGTCACACGGCGACCGCGTAGCCAGCGGGTTCGGGTGCCGGGACCCCGCGCGGGCGGTCGTGCCAGTACCCCTGCGTGTGCACGCGGTCGAGCGCGAGGCCTGCACCCGCGAGCGCGGCGCGGGCACCGGCCAGGCGCGTGCTCTCGGTCGCGACCCACGCGTAGAACGCGTCGCCCGCGGCCGCGGCGGCGGGCCCGTGCGC
>JAEYNO010000083.1 GCA_023412515.1 Actinomycetes bacterium | reverse complement strand
ACAGGCCTCGGGCAGGGCCGTGGCGCGGTCGATCGCGCCCTGCCAGAGCGCGGCGCGGCGACGCGTGCCCTTGCCCATGAACGCGGGCAGGGCCGTCAGCTGGCCGACCGTGCGGGGCATGGCCTGCGCCGCGGCGACGATCGCCGCGTCGGGCAGCACGCGCCCGGGGGAGATGTCGCGCTCGCGCGCGTTGCGGTCCCGCGTCGCGTACAGCTCGCGCACCACGGCGAGCCGCCGGGCGTCGCGGATCGTGTGCAGGCCCGACACCCGACGCCACGGCTCGGCGCGCGGCGCCGGCGGGGGTGCGGTGCGCACGGCCTCGAACTCCTGACGCGCCCACTCGGCCTTGCCGGAGACGGCGAGCCGCTCGGCCAGCACCTGACGCACCTCGACGAGGACCTCGACGTCGAGCGCCGCGTAGCGCAGCCACTCGGGGGGCAGCGGACGCGTCGACCAGTCGACCGCCGAGTGCTCCTTGGCCAGGCCCAGCCCCAGCGTGTCCGCGACCACCGCCGCGAGCCCGACGCGCTCCATGCCCAGCAGGCGCGCCGCGAGCTCGGTGTCGAACACGCGCGACGGGCGCATGCCCTGCTCGGCGAGGCCCGGCAGGTCCTGCGACGCCGCGTGCAGCACCCACTCGACGCCCACGAGCGCGTCGGACAGCGCCGAGAGGTCCGGCAGGGCGATCGGGTCGATCAGCGCCGTGCCGGCGGCCTCGCGGCGCAGCTGCACGAGGTACGTGCGCTGGCCGTACCGGTAGCCCGACGCGCGCTCGGCGTCGACCGCGACCGGACCCGTGCCGGCGGCGAACGCCGCCACGGTCGCGGCCAGCGCCGCGGGCGTGTCGACGACCGGCGGCACGCCGTCCGCGGGCTCGAGCAGCGGGACCACCGTCGGCGGGGTCGGCTCGGCGTCGGGCTCCTCGTGCGACACCTCGGCCTCCATGACGTCCACCGTAGGCGACGCGCACGGTGCGTCGGCGCAGGCCGCGCGCGCGTCGCGCGTCGTCCTGGTCACGCCGCGGCCCGCGGACGCACGGGCGTCAGTCGATCAGGCCCGTGCGGATCGCGATGGCGACCAGCTCCGCGCGGTCGCCCGTGCCGAGCTTGCGGGAGATGCGCGCGAGGTGGCTCTTGACCGTGAGCGCGGACAGGCCGAGCTCTTCGCCGATGCGCCGGTTGGTGTTGCCCTCGGCCACGCGCGCCAGGACGCTGAGCTCGCGCGCGCTCAGCTCCGCGGTGGGAGCGGCGGGCACGGGCGCCGGCGTCGGCGTCACGGGGCGGACCGGCGCCGACGCGGGCTCGGTCGTGGACGCGACACCGCCGCGCAGGCCGCCCGTGAGCAGCGCGGAGAGCTCCTCGCGACCCGCGTGGCGCGCGAGCACGACGACCCGGTGGGCGCCGCGGCGCTGCAGCGTGCGCACGAGCGTGCCGCCCTCGCCGTCGGCGATCTGCGTGACCACGACGCACATCGGGTTGCGCGCGGGCGTCGACGGCGGCACGCGCCGTGACGTGGGCACGCCCGTGAGAGCGGTCGCGCGGCGGGCCTGCAGGTCACGGGCGTCGCGGCGGAGGGGCTCGATGGTCACGTCAGACCATCGGCAGGAACCTGCGTCCACTTGAGGGAGAGCGCGTCAGCGCCGGGGCAGGGCGACGACGCCGTCGGGCAGCGGCGGCAGGCCCGCGGCCGTGCACAGCAGCGTCGTCCAGGCCGTGAGGTGCGGCGCGAGGTGCTCGTCCCACGCGGTCCACGACGCGCGGATCTCGAGCTCGGTCTGCTCGTCGCGGCGCTCGAGCGCGCCGAAGCTCTGCGACAGCACGCGCGTCACGGTGCCGCCGGCGGCGTGCGGCTCGACGCCCGCCGCCGTGAGCGACTCGACGAACCACGACCACGCGACCTCCGCGAGCAGCGGGTCCGCGCCGACCTCGGGCTCGAGGGTCGCGCGCACGAGCGTCACGAGCCGGAACGAGCCCTCCCAGGCCTCCTGCCCCTGCGGGTCGTAGAGCACGACGAAGCGCCCCGACGCGAGGTCCTCGGCCGCGACGGACCGCCGGGCCGTGCGCACGTCGGCGGTCAGCGCGGCCGTGAAGGGCGCGATCCGCGCGGGCCCGGGCACCTCGTCGAGCACCACCTCGGGCCGCACGGGCACGCCGCGCAGCGAGCGCAGCGCCCGGACGAACTCGGCGGGGACGTCCTCGGGTCCGGCGGGGGTCACGCGGCGAGCGTACGGGCGGGCCGTGCCGTCTCGGTCCCCGGCACGCCGGGGGAGGTGACGTCCGTGCGCACTAGGCTCGTCGTCGCACCCGCACGTGCGCGGCGTGCGCCCGGCCGCAGCGGCCGTGGTGCCGCACGCGCCGTGCCCCCCGGCATGAAGGAGCGCACCTGATGTCTGTCCCGTCGTCGGCGGTCGGCACCGCGCAGATCGGTGTCACCGGGTTGGCCGTCATGGGCCGCAACCTGGCGCGGAACTTCGCGCGGAACGGCTTCACGGTCGCGGTGCACAACCGCACGTTCGCGCGCACCCAGTCGCTCGTCGCCGAGCACGGCACCGACGGGACGTTCGTGCCCTCGGAGTCCATGGCGGACTTCGTCGCGTCGCTCGAGCGACCGCGCAAGGTCGTCGTCATGGTGCAGGCCGGTGCGCCGACCGACGCCGTGATCGACGAGCTCGTGCCGCTGCTCGAGGAGGGCGACATCGTCGTCGACGCCGGCAACGCGCACTTCCCCGACACCGTCCGCCGCGAGGCCGCTCTGCGCGCCAAGGGCCTGCACTTCGTCGGGACCGGCGTCTCGGGCGGCGAGGAGGGCGCCCTCAACGGGCCGTCGATCATGCCCGGCGGCACCGCCGAGTCGTACGCGTCGCTCGGCCCGATCCTCGAGAAGATCTCCGCGAAGGTCGACGGCGTGCCGTGCTGCACCCACGTCGGCCCGGACGGCGCGGGCCACTTCGTCAAGATGGTGCACAACGGCATCGAGTACGCCGACATGCAGCTCATCGCCGAGGCGTACGACCTGCTGCGCAGCGGCCTGGGCGCCTCCGCGCCGGAGATCGGCGAGGTCTTCGCGGCGTGGAACACCGGCGACCTCGAGTCGTTCCTCATCGAGGTGACCGCCGAGGTCCTGGCGCACACCGACGCCGCGACGGGGCGGCCGTTCGTCGACGTCGTCGCCGACGCCGCCGAGCAGAAGGGCACGGGGCGCTGGACCGTGCAGAACGCGCTCGACCTGGGGGTGCCGATCACGGGCATCGCCGAGGCGACGTTCGCGCGCGCGCTGTCCGGCTCCGCGCCGCAGCGCGCCGCGGCGCGCGGCGTGCTCCCGGCCGACACGCTCGCCTGGAACGTCCCCGACCCCGGCGCGTTCATCGAGGACGTGCGCCTCGCGCTGTACGCGTCGAAGGTCGTCGCGTACTCGCAGGGCTTCGACCAGATCGCCGCGGCCAGCGAGCAGTTCGGGTGGGACATCGACCGTGGTGCGATGGCGCGCATCTGGCGCGGCGGCTGCATCATCCGCGCGCGCTTCCTCGACCGCATCACCGAGGCCTACGAGCGCAACCCCGAGCTGCCCCTGCTGCTCGCGGACCCCTACTTCACCGAGCAGGTCGGCAAGGGCGTCGCGGCCTGGCGTCGCATCGTCTCCCAGGCAGCTCTGCACGGCGTGGCCACCCCGGCCTTCTCCTCCTCGCTCGCCTACTACGACGGCGTGCGCGCCGAGCGCCTGCCGGCCAACCTCATCCAGGCGCAGCGCGACTTCTTCGGTGCGCACGGCTTCGAACGCGTCGATGGGCTCGACCAGCCGCACGGCCCCTGGGGCAGCGGCGCCGCGACGTTCTGAGGAAGGCGATCCTTGAAAAACAGACGAAAAGCCCGGCATCTCGCCGGGCTTTTCTCGTTCAGGGGAACATTGAGGACGTCAGGCTTCCAACGGCGTCAGCGGCGTTCAAGGCTCTCAGTTGCTCTCGGAGGGCCAGATCGGCTGGCTGACGCTTTGCAGCATTTCGGGCGCGATGCCGTCGATCCGTGCGATGACGGCCTTCGCGAGTTCGCGTCCGGCCAGCCTGACATCCTCCAGCGCCGTGATGATTTCCGGGCGGATCCATTTCAGTATCGGCAGGCCCTGCTTCGATACGAGATCCACGTCATGTCCGACGCGAAGTCCCGCGGCCTCGATCGCCGCGTTTACGGCAATCGCCGCGCTGCCCGAGGAGCAGACGATGCCGTCCGGCCGTTCCGGCGAGCGCATCAGCGCCTCAATCGCGTCGCGGGTGTGGACGAGCGGCATGTCGATATCGACGGCAACGGGCGCTTCCTGCCGGCCGAAATCGACGAGGCCCCGCTGAAAGCCGGCCCGCGTATGCGCGGCATAGGTGAGCGATTTCGGCGGTGAAAGCAGCGCCAGCCGGTTCCTGCCGCGCTTCGCCAGTTTCTCGACCGCCTGATAGGCAAAGGCCTCGTTGTCGAAGTCGTGGTAGGGGTGGACGACGTCGGCGCTCGTCCGCCCATGGGTGGCAAACGGCATGTTGCGCTCCTCCAGCAACCGGACGCGGGGATCGTCCGGTTCGATGCGGGAGATGATGACGCCGTCGGCCGATCCAGTGTCGAGGATGTAGCGGACCGGCAGCATCGAATCCCTGCTGTGGGAATGCGGCGTCACCACCACGTGGTAGGGGGTTCCGCTGAGGACCTCGGAAATGCCGAAGATGATCTGGCTGGAAAAGCCCATGATCTCTTCGTCGATCGACAGGACGAGCGCGATCACGTTGGTCTTGCCCGTCCTCAGGCGCACGCCCGCGCGGTTGGGCTGGTAGCCGAGCTGGCGGGCCACCATCCTGACGCGCTCCTTCGTCTCGGCTCCGATGTCTGGCGCGTCCTTCAGCGCACGGGAGACCGTCGTGATCCCGAGGCCTGTCATGAAGGCTATCGTCTTCAGTGTCGGTCTCTCGCGCAGCCTTGCCCGGCCTTCGTCGTCGTATGCCTCAGCCATTCCCCACCCCACGTATTCGTGCCGTCCTTATAGGATCTCGCGCGTTCGTCCAATGCGCTGTCAGCGATCGTCCTGCCAGCAATAACTGCAAAAACTGTAACGATACAGTAGAAATGTATTTGGGCCTGTCCTCTCCCGGTTGCACGACTTA
>JAEYNO010000433.1 GCA_023412515.1 Actinomycetes bacterium | reverse complement strand
GTCCTGCTGCGCAACGAGCCCGTCGACGGCACGCCCGTGCTGCCGTTCGCGCCCGGGTCGCTGCGGCGGCTCGCGGTCGTCGGGCGGCTGGCCGACCTGCCCAACACGGGCGACCACGGGTCGTCCGACGTGCGGGCGCCCGAGGTCGTCACGGCCCTCGCGGGCCTGCGCGCCGCGCTGCCCGGCACCGAGGTCGTGCACGTGCCCGAGGACGACCCGCAGGCCGCCGCCGCGGTCGCCGCGACGTGCGACGCCGCGGTCGTCGTGGTCGGCTACACCGCCGACGACGAGGGCGAGTTCACCGACGCGTCCGCCATGGCGCGCCCCGAGATCACGGCCCTGTACCCGCCGCTGCCCGACGGCACGCCCGCGACGCACGTCGCCGCCGCGGGGGAGTCCTCGCTCGGCGCGGGCGGCGACCGCGAGCGCCTCACGCTGCGTCCCGTCGACGAGGAGATCGTGCGCGCCGTCGCCGCGGCCACGCCGCGCACCGTCGTCGCGGTGGTCGCGGCGGGCGCCGTCATCACGGAGTCCTGGCGGCACCACGTGCCCGGGCTCGTGATGTCCTGGTACGCAGGCATGGAGGGCGGCCACGGCCTTGCCGACGTGCTGCTGGGCCGCGTGGACGCCGCCGGGCGGCTGCCGTTCAGCGTGCCCACGTCGCAGGACCACCTGCCGCCGTTCGACCGCGACGCCACCGCCGTCACCTACGACGCCTGGCACGGCCAGCGCCTGCTCGACCGCGACGGCGTGCCCGCGGCCTACCCGCTCGGGTTCGGCCTGTCGTACACGACGTTCGCGCTCGGCGACCCGGTCGCGCGGCGCACGGGCGTCGAGGCCGCGCAGGTCGACGTCACGGTCACCAACACCGGTGCGCGCGACGGGCGGCACGTCGTGCAGGTCTACGCGACGCACGCCGGCGACCCCGTGCGCGCGCTCGTCGGCTTCGCCGCCGTCGAGGTCCCCGCGGGCGACGTGCGGCGCGTCACGGTGCCGCTGTCGCTGCGGCCCCTGCAGCGCTGGGACGCCGCGACCCGCACCTTCACGACGCCCACGGGCGACGTGCACCTCGAGGTCGCCGCGCACGCGGGCGACCCCGACGCGACCACCGTGACCCTCGCCCTCGCCTGACCCACCCGCCCGACGCCCCGGGTGGGTCCGGGGCGTCGGGCCCTCGAGAAAGCCGGACGACGATGTCCACCACCCTCCCCGCCGACGGCGCGACCGCGCCGTCGCCCGCCACCCTCACGCGCGGCGGCCACGCGCGCCTCGTCACGGCGCTCGTGCTCGGCGCCGTGCTCTGGATCGGCCCGTACGTCGCGAGCATCACGGTGCTGCTGCCCGCGCGCCTCGACCAGATCGCCCCCGACAGCAAGGTCCAGGTCGTCGCGACCCTGTCGATCGTCGGGTCGGTCGTCGCGCTGCTCGCCAACATCCTGTTCGGCGCGCTGTCCGACCTCACCCGGTCGCGCCTCGGCAAGCGCACGCCCTGGATGGTGCTCGGGTCGGTCACGACCTGCCTGCTGCTCATGCTGCTGTCGCGGGCCGAGTCGGTCACCGCGCTCGTCGTGACGTGGTGCGTGTTCCAGCTGTTCCTCAACGCGATCGTCGCGCCCCTGGTCGCGGTGATCCCCGACCGCGTCCCCGAGCGGCAGCGCGGCACGTACTCGGCCGTGTACGGCGTCGGCATGATGGTCGGGATGGCCGGCGCCAACGTCGTCGCGTCCCGGTTCGTCACCGACCCCGCGACCGGGTTCCGGCTCATGGGGCTCGCGATCCTGCTGGCCGGCCCCGTGCTCGCGCTGCTCGCGCCCGACCGGTCGAACGCCGGCGAGCCGCGGCCCGCGTTCTCGCGCGCGATGCTGCTCGACAACTTCTCGTTCCCGCGGCGCGGCGCGCGCGACTTCTACCTCGCGATGTCCGGCAAGCTGCTGTTCGTGCTCGCGATGTTCTCGATCACGGGCTACCAGCTGTACATCTTCACCGACCACCTCGGCATGGACGCCGACGGCGCGGGCGGCATGATCGCGACGATGGCGCTCGTGCAGCTCGTGCTGTCGCTCGTGTTCGGGGCGATCGCGGGGCCCGTGTCCGACCGGCTCGGCCGGCGCAAGGTCCTCGTGGTGGGCGCGACGGTGCTCATGGCCGTCGGCCTGCTGGTGCCGTTCGTGTGGCCCGTGCCCGCCGCGATGGTCGTGTTCGCCGCGATCAGCCTCGGCGTCGCGTCGGGCGTCTTCAACTCGGTCGACCAGGCGCTCAACTACGACGTGCTGCCGAACCCCGAGGCGGCCGCCAAGGACCTCGGCATCCTCAACATGGCCAACACCGGCGGGCAGATCCTCGGGCCGGTGCTCATGGGGGCGGTCGTCGGTGTGACGGGCGGCTACGGCGCGGGCTTCCCGGTCGCGGCGGTCGTGGCCCTCGTCGGCGCCGTGCTCATCCTGCGGATCCGCTCGGCACGCTGAGCCCGTCGACGCCCGCGCCGGCCCGCCCCCCCCGGCCCCCCGGGGGGGGGGGGGGG
>JAEYNO010000296.1 GCA_023412515.1 Actinomycetes bacterium | reverse complement strand
CCCCGGTGCGCCGCGCACCGTCGTGGCGTCGCGCGGGCGGATGGTGGCGATGGTCGTCGTGCTGGCCCTCGTGCTGGCGGTGTTCGTCGGCAGGCTCGTGTACGTGCAGGGCGTCGCCGGCCCGGAGATCGCGGCGCAGGCGCGCGCGGCGCGCATGACGCAGGTCTCCACGCTGGGCGCGCGGGGCGAGATCACGGACGCCAACGGGGTCGTGCTCGCGTCGTCCGTCGAGCGGTACCTCGTCGTCGCCAACCAGAAGCAGGTCGCCGCGTACAAGGGGCGCGGCTCGGCCGACGCCCTCAGCGGTGCCGCGGGCGTCGCGTCGCAGCTCGCGCCGCTGCTCGGCACGAGCCCGGCCGAGCTGGGCGGGCGGCTGGTCGGCGACCGCGGCTACGTCGTGGTCGCCAAGGACGTGCTCCCCGAGGTCGCGCGCGAGATCCGGGCCCTGCGGCTCAACGGCATCGTGGTCGAGCGCGTGGCCGACCGCGTGTACCCGAAGGGCTCCGTGGGTGGCAACATCGTCGGGTTCGTCAACTCCGAGGGGGTCGGGCTGCAGGGGCTCGAGTACGCGCTCGACGGCGAGCTGCGGGGCACGGCCGGCCAGGAGAGCTTCGAGCGCGGGCGCGGCGGGCAGCCCCTGCCCGGCGGCGCCGGCGAGCAGACCCCCGCACGCGACGGCCGGTCCGTGCGGCTCACGCTCGACCTGGACCTGCAGTGGAAGGCCGAGGAGGCGCTGCGGCACCAGGTCGCGGCGACGGGCGCCGAGGGCGGGACGGTCGTCGTGATGACGAAGGACGGGCGGGTGCTCGCGCTCGCCGACTCCACGGCGTTCGACCCCAACGCGCCGGGCGACGCCGCGGCCGACGCGCTCTCGCGCAGCGTCTCGGACGCGTTCGAGCCGGGCTCGACGAGCAAGGTCGTGACGATGGCGGCCGCGCTCGAGGAGGGCGTCGTGCAGCCGACCGAGCGGTTCCAGGTCGCGGACCGGTGGCAGACGCCGCAGGGCGAGACGATCAAGGACTCGCACGACCACCCGGTGCTCAAGCTCACCGCCACGGGGATCTTCGCCGAGTCCTCGAACGTCGGCACCGTGGAGTTCGGCCAGCGGCTGTCGAAGCAGCAGCGGTACGACTACATGGCGAAGTTCGGGTTCGGGCAGCGCACCGGGATCGAGATGCCCGGCGAGACGCCGGGCAGCCTGCGCACGCCCGACAAGTGGCAGGGCCGCGACGAGTACGCCGTCATGTTCGGGCAGGCGGTGTCGGTCAACGCCCTGCAGGCCGCGAGCGTCTTCGCGACGATCGCCAACGGCGGCGTGCGCGTCGCGCCCCACATGGTCGCGGGGTACACCGACGCCGACGGCACCTACGTCGCGAAGGACGCCCCCGCGGCCACGCGCGTCGTCTCCGAGCAGACCGCCGCGAGCGTGCTGTCGATGATGGAGAGCGTCGTCGACGACGGCACGGGCGCCAACGCGGCCATCCCCGGCTACCGCGTCGCGGGCAAGACCGGCACCGCGCAGCGCTTCAACCCGAGCGGCTACACGTCGTCGTTCATCGGGGTCGCCCCGGCCGACGACCCGCAGATCGTGACCGCCGTCATCCTGCACAACCCCCGCACGTCGACGTACGGCGGCACGGTCGCGGCACCCGTGTTCGCGGACGTCACGGGCTACGCCCTCCAGCAGCTCGGGATCGCGCCCTCGGGGGCCGCCCCGACGCTGTACCCGGCGACGTGGGAGTGACCGACCGGGGTAGATTCCTCCCCATGACGTCCCCCCTGGGCCGGCTGCGCCCTGAGCACCCGCCGGCCCGCAGGGTCGACGACCTCGTCGCGGCGTTCGCGCTGCGGACCACCGGCCCCGACGCCGCCGGGACCACCTTCACGGGTGTGTCCATGGCGAGCGGCGACGTGGCGCCGGGCGACCTCTTCGTCGCGGTGCCGGGCCTGAAGGTCCACGGCGCACGGTTCGCGGCCGACGCGGTCGCGCGCGGGGCCGTGGCCGTGCTGACCGACGACGAGGGCGCCGCGCTCGTGCCCGACGGCACGCCGGTGCTGCTCGCCGACGACCCCCGCCTGCTGGCCGGCCCCGTGGCCGCGTGGGCGCTGGGCGGCCCGGGCGAGCGCCTCGTGACCGTCGGCGTCACCGGCACGAACGGCAAGACCACCACGACGTACTTCGTCGACGCGGCGCTGCGGGCCGTGCACGAGCGCACGGCCGTGCTCGGCACCGTCGAGCTGCGGATCGGCGACGACGCGGTCGAGAGCCCGCGCACGACCGTCGAGGCGCCCGTGCTCCAGTCGCTGCTCGCGCTCGCGCTCGAGCGGGGTGCGACGGCGCTGACGACCGAGGTCTCGTCGCACGCGCTCGCCCTGGGGCGCGTGCTCGGCACGCGGTTCGACGTCGTCGGCTTCACGAACCTGCAGCGCGACCACCTCGACTTCCACGGCGACATGGAGGGGTACTTCCGCGCCAAGTCGCGGCTGTTCTCGCCCGAGCAGGCGCGTCGCGGCGTCGTGGTCGTCGACGACGTGTGGGGTCAGCGCCTCGCCGAGGAGTCGCCGATCCCGGTCGAGAGCGTCGCGACGCGTGCGGGCAGCCCGGTGTGCGCGGGTGCCGACTGGGTCGTGGTCGACGCCGACGTGGGCCTCGACGGCGTGGGCTCGCGGTTCTCGCTGCGCGGGCCCGACGGCCGCGTGCACGAGGCGCACAGCCCGCTGCCGGGCCTGGTCAACGTCTCGAACGCCGCCCTGGCCGTCGTGCTCGCGCACGCCGCGGGCGTGCCGCTGGACGCCGCGATCGACGCGGTCGGGCGCGCGCACGCGATCCCGGGGCGCATGGAGCGCGTCGTCGAGCGCGGCGACGGCTGGCCGCTGTGCCTCGTGGACTACGCGCACACGCCCGACGCGCTCACGCTCGCGCTCGAGGCGGTGCGCCCGATCACGCCGGGCCGGCTCGTGCTGGTCTACGGCTCCGACGGCGACCGCGACCGCGGCAAGCGCCCGATCATGGGCCAGGTCGGCGCGCGCCTGGCCGACGTGCTCGTGGTCACCGACGAGAACCCGCGCTCGGAGGACCCCGCGTCCATCCGGGCCGCCATCCTCGAGGGCGTGCGCGACGTGCGCCCCGACCTGGCCGACGTGCACGAGGCGACCAGCCGCGCGCAGGCCATCCGCGACGCCCTTCGTCTGGCCGGTCCGGACGACACCGTGATCGTCACGGGCAAGGGCCACGAGCCGACCCAGGAGATCGCCGGGGTGTTCCACCGCTACAACGACCGTGACGTGTTCCTCGCCGCCCGCGCCGAGCGCCGGGAGCAGCACGCGTGATCGCCCTCACCGCCGCGGAGATCGCGGCCGCGACCGGCGGCACGCTCGCCGGCGTCCCCGCGCACCAGGTCGTCACCGGCCCGGTCGTCGTCGACTCGCGCGAGGTGCTGGCCGGCGGCCTGTTCGTCGCGCTGCCCGGCGAGCACGTCGACGGGCACGACT
>JAEYNO010000292.1 GCA_023412515.1 Actinomycetes bacterium | reverse complement strand
GAGCAGCACGGGGTCGGCCCCCGTGCGTGGCAGGCGCCCGGACTGACCGGCGACGACGGGCGGTGCGCCGGCACCCGGCGCACCGGGTGCACCCGGCGGCCCGGACGGGGACGGCACCGGCACGTCGTCGATCGCGACGGCGCGCAGGCCGAGCCCGACCTCGTTCGTCTGGCCCATGAGGGTCTCGTCCGCGGACGCGGCCGGGGAGTCCTCGACGGCGAGCGACACCAGCAGGTGCTCCGGCGCGCCGGGCGCGATCGGGTCGAGCTCGAACCGGGGACCCGTGCCCGGGCCCGCCGTGCTGGTCCCCGCATGGGTCGCGACGGCGCGCTCGCCCGCACCGCACGTCGGCGCTCCCGCGCCGTCCTGCCACGGGGCGTCGCAGCTGCGGACGACGAGCACCAGGCCGCGCGGGTGCTCCGTCAGCGCACCCGCGCTGTGCAGCTCGACCTCGAGCTCGGCGCGCGCCGCGTCCTCGAGGCGGGCGTCGACCCGCCAGTGCGCCGGTTCGCCCGGCGCCAGCACGAACTGCGCCGGGTACGGCGCCGAGGACAGCACCAGCCGACCCGTCGCGCCCGTCTCGGGCACGTCCTGCATGGCCGTCGCGGCCGATCCCGCCCCCAGCACGAGACCGACCACCACGGCCGTCGTCCCCGTCAGCGCGAAGCCCCGTCGCATCGTCGCCCCCTCCCGGTCGTCGCTCGGCCCCTGGCCGCCGTCCCGTCACGCGGCCCGGCGGGCCGTGGTCCCCCTCGCGTCCACGGCCCGCCGGTCGTCGTCGCGCGGGCGCTCGGGCCACAGGGCCCACGCCACGAGCGCGGCGACGAGCAGCACGCCGGCACCGGCCACCGCCGGCTGCCGGACCGTCTCGAGCACGCGCCCGGCGCCCGGCAGGGACGCGACGACGCGGCCCGCGGTCGCGACCCGGTACGGGTCGCGGTCGGTCGTCCGGTTCGCGTCGCCCTGCAGCGTCAGGAGCCGCTCCTGCGGCTGCCCCGGCACGGCGTCGATCGCGACGACGCGGTGCGTGACCCGCGCGCCGTCGCCGCGCGGCACGGTCACGACGTCACCGACGCGCAGGTCGGCCGCCGGGGTCGTGCGGACCACCGCGGCGGTGCCGGCCGGCATGCCCGGCGACATCGACCCGGTGACCAGCACGACGAGCGAGGCCGACAGCGCCCAGGAGGCCACGAGCCACCCGGCCACCAGCACGCCGGGCGCCCCGACGGCCACGAGCGCGACGTCGCGCAGCGACCACCCGGTCCGGGCGTGCCCCGGCGCCCGGTGCAGGGCCCCGTCCTGCCGGTGGGCCGCGGCGGTGCGGTGGTTCCGAGCCCGCACCGCGACGGCCGCGCCGCCGACCTCGCCCGTGGTCACGCCGACTCGCCCGCGAACGCCCAGGCGGGCGCGATCGACCGGCCCATGTAGTCGTCGGCCGTGGTGCCCGGTGCGAGCGGCAGCGGGTCGGGCAGCGTGAGCTCGAAGCAGTAGTACTGCACCGAGCCGGCCGCCGCCGCGAGCGTCTGCGTCGTCGAGCCGCCGGTCGTGCCGAGGTCGCCGTCGGCGATGAGCGTCGGCGCACCCGGTGCGCCCGAGAACGCGGTCGCGTCGCACGTGAACGCCGCGTCGTCGGTGACGACCCGCACGTCGATCGCGTCGAACAGCAGCCCGCCGGGGTCCGTCGCGGTGATGCCCGACGCCGTCACCGCCGCCTGCAGGTCGACGTCGCCCGCGATGGACGTGGGCGACGTGCGCAGCGCGACGGGTGCGTACGTCGTGTCGCCCGGCGTGAACGCGGACGCCGCGGCCGAGAACACCATCTCGCCACCGGGGTTGTCCTCCTCGTCGGTCCACGCGGCCGCGTCCACCGCCGCCGTCGTGTTCTGCTGCACCTCGAACGTCGACGTCGAGACGCCGGGGCCGCCGGCGCCGTCGCCGCCGAACACCCACTCCACGTCGGTCCACGCCGCGAGCGTCGCGACGCCGCCCACGCCCAGGACGGTCCCGGCCGCCGTGAGCGCGAACGCCTTGCGACGTCGCTGCGTGCGCCTGCCCTCGTCGACCACCTTCGTCGTCGTCCCGTGCTTCACCATGTCCCACCCCACCGGTCGTCGGTCCTCTCGGAGCCGTGGGCGGTGCTCCGTCCACGACGTCCTGGACGCTAGGTCCGCACCGGGGGACGAATCGGACGCACCGTGACGGTTCCGTACCGGACGGGCGTACGGAACCGTATGCGCAGGTCCGGCATGGGTGAAGGAACCCAGTAGCGGTCGGTGGTGAGGCCCGCGACTACGTACGGTGGGACGGACGCGCCTCCCCCCGGGTGCGTCGGCAGGGGGCAGGGGGACCAGGGGGACGGCATGACGACGGCACGGCACGACGGCCACGACGGGACGGTGATCGGCGAGGACCGCGACGCGCGCGCGGTGCTCGACGACGCGACGACGGGCCGCGGCGCCCTGTTGGTGGGGCCGCTGGGCTCGGGCAAGACGCACCTCGTGCGGGCGGTCGTGACGCTCATGCGCGACGCGGGCCTGGACCCGCTCGTGCTGCGCGCCGCCGCACCGCTCGCGTCGCTGCCGCAGGGCGTCCTCGACGACGAGGGGCTCGCACGGCTCGACGCCGCGTCGCCCGCGGCACCGCTCGTCGTCGTCGTCGACGACGCCGAGGACCTCGACGACACGACCGTCGACCGCCTCGTGCGGGGTCTCGCGCGCGGCAGCGTGCACCTGGTGCTCGCGATCGCGCCGCGTCGCGACGGCGAGCCGGCGCGCGCCGGGGCGGTCCGCGCCCGGCTGGTCGACCTGTGGCTCGCGCACCGGCTGGTGCGGCACGACC
>JAEYNO010000289.1 GCA_023412515.1 Actinomycetes bacterium | reverse complement strand
CCGCGCGTCTCGCCGGCGCTCGCTCCGTCGACGGACAGTCCTGCGGACCCACGGACACCGGCGCGCGGCTGTCCGTCGTCCGGGGCGGTGTCCGTCGGCGGGTGGGCGCCGGGTGCGGTGCCTGCGGGGCGGGTGCCGCGTGCGGCGCCGTGCTCCGGCGACCGCCGCGCCGGTGGGTCCGTCGCCGACGCGCACCCGGGGATCCGCGTCGACGAGACGTCGTCACGGCCTGGGAGGATGGACGCGTGAGCCGTCCGTACCGCGTCATGACCGTCTGCACCGGCAACATCTGCCGCTCCCCGATGGCCGAGGTGGTGCTGCGGCAGCGCCTGGCCGACGCGGGCCTGGGCGACGTCGTCGAGGTCGACTCGACGGGCGTCAGCGACGAGGAGCACGGCAACCCGGTGGACCCGCGGGCGCGCGCGGTGCTGCGCCGCCACGGCTACCCGACGGGTGACGGGCACCGCGCCCGGCAGGTGCGCGCGTCGGAGCTCGCGGAGCGTGACCTCGTGCTGCCGATGACGGCCGCGCACGCGCGGGCGCTGCGCCGGCTCGTGGACGGCGACCCGGCGCTCACGGACCGCATCCGGATGCTCCGCACGTTCGACCCCGCGGCGCCCGCGGAGCCGGGCCAGCCCGAGCACGTGCTCGACGTCGACGACCCCTGGTACGGCCCGGACGCCGGGTTCGAGACGACGCTCGCCGAGATCGAGGCCGCCGCGGACGGGATCGTCGCGCACGTCCGCGCGGCCCTGGACGCGTCGGCCCGCTGACCCGCGCGCTCGCCTGCGCGGGCCGCGAGCGACGCGCCTCGCTCGGAGCGCCACGCCCGCCACGCGCGCCGCACTCGGTGCGCACCCCCGCACGGCGCGGTCCCGTCGACGGACACCGGTGCGGACGACGGACAGCCGCGTGCCGATGTCTGTCGGTCCGTGTGACTGTCCGTCGACGGAGTGCTCCCTGCCGCTGGGGAGGCTGAGGGCCGGACCGGTGGCGATGGGCGCGGCCGGTGACGTGGCGCCGCCCGTAGGGTCGTGCCGCTGCCGCCCGCGTGCCGCTGCCGCCCGCGTGCCGTTGCCGCCCGCGAGGTGACGTCGGCGCGCGTGTGGCAGCGTTGCCGTCCGTGCCCGCGATCCGTCACGTCCTGTTCCCCGGCCGTCACCACCTGGTCACGGCGTTCCAGGTGGAGTACCTGACCGACCTGCTCGCGGGGCGCGTGCGCGACGCCGCCGGCGAGCCGGTCGAGTGCGCGCCCGACGCGCGCGTGGTGTGGGCGCTGACGTCCGCGACGCACAGCGGCACGCGCCGCAACCCCGTGCCGGCGCACCGGCGCGAGGCGATGGTCGAGGCGGTGACGACGCGCGCGGGGCTGCCGTCGCTCGTCGTGCCCGTGGCGGACGTGCCGCCGAGCCCGCGGTTCGCGCACACCGTGCTCGCGACGTCCGAGCTGGTGCTGGGTGCGCCGCTGACGCCCGCCGACACGGTGGTCGCGTGCTCGACGCCCGAGGTCGCGGCGATGTACGCGGCCGAGGGCTTCCGCATCGCGACCGTCGAGGCGGGTGCCCCGGGCGACCCGGACCGGCCGTGGGTCGTGCTCGAGCGCATGGTCGCCGGCGACGACGCGTGGCGGACGCTCGCGCACCCCGAGGCGGTCGCGTTCTACGAGCGGTACCGGCTGGACGAGCACGTGCGCCTGGTGCACACCGACCCGACCGTGCAGGACGACGGCGACCTCACCGCGACGCGCGACTACGCGACGTACACGGCGGCGTTCGACGACGCGTCGGACCGTAAGTGGGCGCAGGTCGCGCCGCACGTGCGCCCGGGCCGCGTCGTTGACCTCGGGTGCGCGGCCGGGGGGCTGCTGGAGCGCGCCGCGCGCGATCCCCGCCTCGCGGAGTCCGACCTGTACGGCGTCGACGTGTCCCGGCACCTCGTCGCGGAGGCCGAGCACCGGCGCGCGCAGGGCGTGTTCGCCAACCCCAACGTGTTCTTCGCGCAGCGCAACCTGCTGCTGGGCCCGGTGTTCCCGGACCGCTCGGTCGACACGACGACGACGATCGCGCTGACGCACGAGATCGCCAGCTACGGCGCGGGCCGCGCGGACCTCGAGCTGCTGGCGCGCCGGATCTTCGCGCACACGCGCCCGGGCGGCGTGTGGATCAACTCCGACGTGCTGGGCCCGGCCGACCCCGACCGCGTCGTCGACCTCGTGCTCGACGGCGACGGCGACGTGCCGGCGCACGACCTGGACGCCCTGTCGCGCGCCGAGGCCGCGGCGCACGTCGCGGGCCTCGACCCCGCGGCGCGGTTCACGCAGTTCGCGCACGACTTCCCGCGGCTGTCCGGCGCCGACGTCGCCTACGAGTGGGTCGAGCGCGAGGACGGCCGCAGCGTCGCGCGCACGTCGCTGCGCACCGCGATGGAGTACCTGTACACGCGCGACTACACGGACTCGTGGCTGTCGGAGTGCCACGAGCGGTTCTGCGACCTCACGGGCGACGACTGGGCGGACCTCCTGACGGGCGTCGGGTTCGAGCTCGAGCCCGGCAGCGGGCCGTGGCGCAACGACTGGCTCGTCGAGCACCGCCTGCGCGTCGGCGCGGCGCTGCGCGACCCGGCGACGGGTGGGCCTGTCGCCTGGCCCGACACGCACACCCTCACGGTCGCGCGCCGGCCGCTGGCCTGAGCGCTCTGCACCGGCGCGCCCCCACCCGGCCCGCCCCACCCGGCCC
>JAEYNO010000251.1 GCA_023412515.1 Actinomycetes bacterium | reverse complement strand
CCGCGGGGGACGCCCGGCGGCCGCCGCCGACCTCGACGCGGACGCCGCGGCCCTGTTCGAGGCGCTGCGCGCGTGGCGCGCCGCCGCCGCGAAGGAGCAGGGCGTGCCCGCGTACGTCGTGTTCCACGACGCGACGCTGCGCGAGATCGCGACGCGGCGGCCGGCCAGCCGTGACGAGCTCGGCACGATCAGCGGCGTGGGCGCGGCCAAGCTCGACCGGTACGCCGAGGGGGTGCTGGCGGCGTTGTCCCCGCAGCGCTGAGGGGCCGCCGCCGCGTCGACGGCCGGCGGCGCGGCGGTCCGTCGCGCCGAGGCCCCCGTGCTTCGCGCGACCGGGCGGACGGTCAGACGGTCGGGCGCCCCGTCGACGCGCGCTGCACGAGGTCCGTCGGCATGAGCACCGGCTCGGCGGCCACGGCACCCTCGGTGTCGTCGTGCGTGTCGTCGTCCGCGTCGTCGGCGCCGTTCCTGTCGCCGTCGAGCCGCGCGAGCAGCAGGTCGGCGGCCATGCGTCCGGCGCGCTCGACGGGCGAGCGCACGGTGGTCAGCGCGGGGCGGACGAGGTCGGAGCCGAAGATGTCGTCGCAGCCCGTGACGCTCATGCGCCCGGGGACGTCGACGCCGAGCGCGTCGAGCCGTTCGAGGATGCCGAACGCGAGCAGGTCGTTGAACGCCATGACGGCGGTGACCCCGGCCGCGAGCGCGGCGTCGGCCGCGGCGGGCCCGGAGTCGCGCACCGGCGAGTACGGGCCGTGCACGACGAGCTCGACGCCGAGGCGCTCGGCCGCGGGCACGAGCGCCTCGCGGCGGCGCCGGTCGGACCACGAGGTCGCGGGGCCGCCCGCGTAGGCGATGCGCGTGTGCCCGAGCGCGGCGAGGTGCTCGATGGCCTGCACCATGCCGCCCGCGGTGTCGAGCAGCACGCCCGGCGTCCCGGGGATCGTGCGGTTGACGACGACGAGCGCGAGGTCGGCCGCGGCGGCCGCGATCTGCTCGTCGGTGAGACGCGAGGCGGCGAGCACGGCGCCGTCGACCTGGCCGCGGAGCTTGCGCAGCGTGTCGGCCTCGACCTCGACCGACTCCTCCGTGTCCGCGAGCACCTGCACGTACCCGGACTCGCGCAGCCGCGCGGACGTGCCGCGCACGAGCCCGAAGAACACGGGGTTGGTGACGTCGGGGAGCACGAGCGCGACCGTGGCGGTCCGCCCGGACAGCAGCGCACGGGCCGACGCGCTCGGGATGTAGCCGAGCTCCTTGGCCACGGCCATGACGCGCTCGGCGGTGTCGGCGTTGACGCGACCGGGGCGCGTGAGGGCGCGCGAGGCGGTCGACACGGCGACCCCCGCGGCCGCGGCGATGTCACGCAACGTGGGCTGGCGCCGGACGGCCATGCACCCTCCCGGTGTGCTCGTCGGACCCCGTGCGACGGTGCGCGGGGCCGCTGTTGCTGGCAAACGATTGCCAGCCTACCGTGTCGAGGCCTAGTCTCACCAGTGCCCGCCGCGACGTCGCGGACGGGCGGAAGGAGCCATCCCGATGTCCGGCACCGCCATCCGCACCGCCGAGGTGCTGGTGTCCAGCCCAGGCCGCAACTTCGTCACCCTTCGCGTCGTCACCGAGGACGGCGTGGTCGGCCTGGGGGACGCGACGCTCAACGGACGCGAGCTGTCCGTCGCGAGCTATCTCACCGACCACGTGGTCCCCCTCCTCATCGGCAGGGACGCGCACAAGATCGAGGACACCTGGCAGTTCCTCTACCGCTCGGCGTACTGGCGCCGGGGTCCCGTGACGATGGCCGCGATCGCCGCGGTCGACGTCGCGCTGTGGGACATCAAGGCCAAGATCGCCGGGCTGCCGCTGTACCAGCTGCTCGGTGGCGCGTCGCGCAACGGTCTCATGGCGTACGGGCACGCGTCCGGCCGTGACCTGCCCGAGCTGTTCGACTCGATCCGCGAGCACCTCGACGCGGGCTTCCGCTCGATCCGCGTGCAGACGTCCGTGCCCGGCATCGACGCCGTCTATGGGGTCGCCGCGCAGCCGTCGTCGTCGGGCCGGTACGACTACGAGCCCGCGCAGCGCGCGCCGCTGCCCGCCGAGGAGGACTGGGACACGCGCGCCTACCTGCGGCACATCCCGCAGGTCTTCGAGGCCGTGCGCAACGAGTTCGGCCCCGAGCTGCCGCTGCTGCACGACGGCCACCACCGCATGACGCCCATCCAGGCCGCGCGCCTCGGCAAGGACCTCGAGCCGTACGACCTGTTCTGGCTCGAGGACTGCACGCCCGCCGAGAACCAGGACGCGCTGCGGCTGGTGCGCCACCACACGACGACGCCGCTCGCGATCGGCGAGGTGTTCAACACCGTCTGGGACTACCAGACGCTGATCCGCGAGCAGCTCATCGACTACGTGCGCTCGGCCGTCACGCACACCGGCGGCATCAGCGCGCTGCGCCGCATCTTCGACTACGCCGCGCAGTACCAGATCAAGTCCGGCATCCACGGGCCCACCGACATCTCGCCCGTCGGCATGGCCGCGGCGCTGCACCTGGACCTCGCGATCCACAACTTCGGGATCCAGGAGTACATGCAGCACTCCGCGACGACGTACGAGGTGTTCACGACGTCCTTCACGTTCGAGGACGGCTACCTGCACCCCGGCGACGCCCCCGGTCTGGGCGTCGAGCACGACGACGAGGCGGCCGCGCGCCACCCGTACCAGGCGGCGTACCTGCCGTTCAACCGACTCAAGGACGGGACGGTGCACGACTGGTGACCGCCATGACCGACCGCACCACCGGCCCCCCGCCCGTCCACCCCGCGTGGCTCCCCGACGCGGCGTTCGCACCCGTCGGCTCGCGACGCGTGCTCGTCGCCCCCGGAGCCGACGCGGGTCCGGTCGGCGAGACCGTCGTCGCCGAGCTGCGGCGCGCGACCGCGACGCACGGCGGCTCGCTCACGGTGCTCGACGCCGGCGACCCGCTGCCCGACGCCGCGACGGTCCGCGCGCACGACCTCGTGCTGCTGGTCGCCGAGCGGGCGATGCAGCGCGGCTCCGCGTCGGCGCGGTGGCCCGCGGTGTCGACCCACCCGAACACGCCGCTGGTCGCGCTCGCGACGGACGGCGCGCTCGACGGCACCGCCGGGGCGCCGCTCACGCCCGACATGTTCCACCGGCTACGGAGCGGGGGCGTCACGGTCGTCGTCGCGGGGGCGGCCACCGGTCTGCTCTACGGGCTGCACGACGTCGTCCGCCTCGGCGAGCGCGCGTTCGGGGCGGACGACGAGGGGGTCGTCGAGCTCCCCGTCGCACCTGTCCGCATGCTCGACCACTGGGACAACATCGACGTGCACCCCGTCATGGGGCAGGTCGAGCGCGGGTACGCGGGCGGGTCGATCTTCTACGCGGACGGCCGCGTGCGCGACGACCTGTCCCGCGTGGCCGACTACGCGCGCCTGCTCGGGTCGATCGGCGTCAACGCCGTCGCGATCAACAACGTCAACGTGCACGCCACCGAGGCGCGGCTGCTGACCGACGGGCTCGCGGACGTCGCGCGCGTCGCCGACGTGTTCCGCCCGCACGGCGTGCGCACGTACCTGTCGGTGTCGTTCGGGTCGCCCGTGCGGCTGGGCGGGCTGGCGACCAACGACCCGCTGGACCCCGACGTGCAGGCGTGGTGGGCCGCGACGGCCGACCGCGTGTGGGCGGCGATCCCGGACTTCGGCGGGTTCGTCGTCAAGGCCGACTCCGAGGGGCAGCCGGGCCCGTTCGCGTACGGGCGGGACCACGCCGACGGCGCGAACCTGCTGGCCCGCGCGGTCGCACCGCACGGCGGCACGGTGTTCTGGCGTGCGTTCGTCTACAACCACGAGCAGGACTGGCGCGACCGGCGCACCGACCGGGCCCGCGCCGCCTACGACCACTTCGCGCCGCTCGACGGCCGGTTCGACGACAACGTCGTGCTGCAGGTGAAGTACGGGCCGCTGGACTTCCAGGTGCGCGAGGCGGTGTCCCCCGTGATCGCGGCGATGCCGCGCACGCGGGTCGCGGTCGAGCTGCAGGTGACCCAGGAGTACACGGGCCACCAGAAGCACGTGTGCTACCTGGGCCCGCTGTGGTCGGACGTGCTGGGCTTCCCGCTCGCGGAGGACGCGACCCGCACGGTCGCCGACATCGCGTCGGGGCTGCCCGGCCCCCGCACGCCCGAGGATGCCGAGCTGCGGGCCGGCGGCATCACGGCCGTGTCCAACGTCGGCGACGACGAGTTCTGGACGGGGCACCCGCTCGCGCAGGCCAACCTCTACGCGTACGGGCGTCTGGCCTGGGACCCGTCGGCGGACCCGGTCGCGCTGCTCGACGAGTGGCTGGACCTCACGTTCCCCGGCGCGGACCCGCGCGTGCGCGAGACCCTGCACGCGTTCATGGACGACTCGTGGCTCACCTACGAGAAGTACACCGCGCCGCTCGGCGTGTGCTTCATGGTCGACCCGCTGCGCGGCCACTACGGGCCCAACGTCGACGGGTACGAGTACTCCAAGTGGGGCACGTACCACTTCGCCGACCGCGACGGCCTCGGCGTGGACCGCACGGTCGCGACGGGCACCGGGTTCACGGGCCAGTACCCGGCGCCGTGGGACGCGGTGTACGAGGACCTCGCGACGTGCCCGGACGAGCTGCTGCTGTTCTTCCACCACGTGCCCTACCAGCACGTGCTGAAGAGCGGCACGACCGTCATCCAGCACATCTACGACACGCGCGCCGACGCGGTCGACGTCGTCGAGTCGTGGGTGCCGCGCTGGGAGGCCCTGCGCGGGCTCGTCGACGACCGCCTGCACGCGCGCGTCGCCGAGCGGCTCGCCGAGCAGGTGCGCTCGGCGACCGAGTGGCGCGACCAGGTGCGGACGTACTTCTTCCGCAAGTCCGGCGTGCCCGACGCGAGCGGTCGCCCGATCTACTGACCGCCACCGACCACGCGTGAGGGGGTGCCGTCGTCCGCCGACGGCGCCCCCT
>JAEYNO010000245.1 GCA_023412515.1 Actinomycetes bacterium | reverse complement strand
CGACCGCGCGCGGCGGGGGTGTCAGCGCATGTGCTGCGGCGGCGGGGCGGGGCGGTCGGTACCCGTCGAGGGGGTCGTCAGCGGCTCGCCGGGCCAGGTGTGCGCAGCGGGCCCCACGCCGGCGGCGACGGGGACGTCGTCGGCAGGGGTCGCCGTGCGCGGTGCCGCGACGCTCTCGCGCGGCGCGTCGTAGCGGTAGTAGTCGTACGCCTGGCGCGACGTGCGCTGCTGACGGTTGAGGACCACGCCGAGGACGCGGGCGCCGACCGTGTCGAGAGCCCGCATGGTCTCCGCCACCTGGTTGCGGTGGACCTCGCCGGCACCGACCACGACCAGGGCCCCGCCCGTCACCTTGGACAGGACCGCGGCGTCGGTCACCGGCAGCAGCGGCGGGCAGTCGATGATCACGAGGTCGTAGCGCGCGTTCAGCTCGGCCAGCAGGTCCGCCATCGCACGCGAGCCGAGCAGCTCGCTCGGGTTGGGTGGCACCTGCCCGGACGCGAGGACGTCCAGGAAGCCGTTGCCCCAGGGCTGCACGACGTCGTCGAGCGTCGCCTGCCCGATGAGGACCGTCGTGAGGCCCGCGCGTCCTTCGACGCCCATGTACTCGGCGATCGACGGTCGCCGCAGGTCGGCGTCGACGAGCGCCACACGGGTCCCGGAGTCCGCGAGCGCGATGGCCAGGTTGATCGCGGTGGTGGACTTGCCCTCGCCCGGCAGCGACGACGTCACGATGATCGAGTGCGGGCGGTCGGCCACGTCGAGGAACTGCACGTTCGTCCGCAGCCGCCGGAACGCCTCCGCACGGGGGCTGTGCGGGTCGGACTGCACGATCAGCGGCTTGCGCGCCGCGTCCTCGTCGAACCCGATGGTGCCGACGATCGACGCGGAGGTGGCCTTCGCGAGGTCGGTCTCGTCCTTGACCTTGGTGTCGAGCACCTCGCGCAGCGCAGCCACGCCCACGCCCACGACCAGGCCCAGCAGCACGCCGAGCGTGAGGTTGAGCGTGAGGTCGGGGCTGCTGGGCTGGGTCGGCACGGACGCCGACCGCACGGTGGTGAGGCGCACGGGCGCGGGGCTCCCGTCGGTGCGGCGCTCGAGCTCGTCGATGACGTCGGCGAACTGCGCCGTGACGGCGTCGGCGAGCGCGGCAGCGAGCGCGGGCGACGCGTCGCTCACCGTGATGTCGACGAGCGACGTCTTGTCGGGGGAGGTCGCGGACACGTGCGGCGCGAGGGACTGCGCGCTCCCGGGCAGCCCGAGCTCGTCGATCACCGGGCCGAGCACGCTCTGGCTGGTGACGAGCAGCACGTAGGACGCGACCTGCTGCTGGCTGAAGCTCGCCCCCTGGGCGAGCTCGCCCGTGCTGACGCCCGACTGGACGGAGACGAAGGTCTGGGTCGAGGCGGTGTACGTGGGGGTCGTCGTGACGGTGGCGACCACCGCGGCACCGCCCCCGAGCAGCACGGCTGTCGCGAGCGTCAGCCACCGCCGACGAAGGGCTGCGAGATAGTCCCGGAGTTCCACGGGTGCGCTCCTGACGGTGGGCGACGGGTCGTCGTCATTGTGGCACGTGAGTCGGTTTCATCAACTGAACGAATGTCCTGCTCCGAGGTCGGGAAACTGAACGTCCGTCCTGCAGCGGAATTCACCTGCAGAACACCTGGTGGCGATATCGTGCGTCGTAGCATGACCGTCGCGGCCCGGTATTTCCGCCTTGCGGGACGCTCGGCCGGGACCGTGCAGCAGGGGGTGCCCGGCCCCGGTCGGGCGGCAGGGGGGAGCAGCACATGTCGGTGGCGCCGTTGGACGTCGTCGTCGTGACGTACGGTGCGCAGGACCTGGTCCGCGCGTGCCTGCGGTCGGTCCGCGACCACGCGCCGGCCGGCAGCCGCGTGCAGGTGGTCGACAACGCCTCACCCGACGGCACCGCGGACGTGGTGGCGGCGGAGTTCCCCGAGGTCGAGCTCCTGCGGCAGCCCGGCAACTCCGGGTTCGCCGTCGCGAACAACCGGGCCGTGCGGCGGTCCGACGCGCCGTACGTCCTCATCCTCAACCCCGACGCACAGCTCGAGGCGGACACCCTGCCGCACCTGCTCGCGGTGATGGCCGACGACGAGCGGATCGGTGTCCTGGGCTGCCGGCTGCTCAAGGCGGACGGCACGCTGGACCACGCGGCCAAGCGCATGCTGCCGACCCCGGGCGACGCCCTGCGCTACTTCGTGCCGGCGCGGCTGCGACGGCGCGCGTCGCGGTACACGGCCCCGCACGTGGGCGAACGGGACGTCGCCGAGGTCGACGCCGTGAACGGCGCCTTCATGCTGGTCCGTCGCGCTGCGGTGGACGAGGTCGGGCTGCTCGACGAGTCGTACTGGATGTACGGCGAGGACCTCGACTGGTGCGCCCGCTTCCGGCAGCGCGGCTGGAAGGTCGTCTACGACGGCCGCGTGGTGGCCCACCACCTCAAGGCCGGGTCGTCGGGCGCGGCGCGTCCGTGGCGCCTGAACTACCACTTCCACCGCAGCATGGACGTGTTCTTCCGTCGCCACACCAGCTCGGGCCGCGCGCTGGTCGACCTGCCGGTCCGCGCCGGCATCTGGGCGAGGTTCGTGCTCGTGGCGTCGCGCGACGAGCTCCGTCGCGCGGTCGCGCGCTCCCGGGAGCGGCGCGCGACGCAGGTCGCGGCGTCGTGACGACGGCCGAGGCCCGCGCGACGTCGGGGCCCCTGACCGTCGTCGTCACCGCGCTCACGCTCGTCCTCGTGTCCCGGGGCGTCCTCGAGCTCGTGGTCGGCAAGACGCTCGCGTACGGCGTGCAGGCCCTCGCCGCCGCGGCCGTCGTCGTGATCGTGCTCGTGACCGGCCGCGCACGCCCTGGCCCCGCGTGGCGCCGCACGTGGACGTCCTACTACGTCCTCGTGCTGGCGGCGTTCGCCTCGGGCGCGGCGACGCTCCTGGTCAGCGGGACGACGAGGTTCTTCCCCTACATCGCCGTCATGTGCTTCATCTGTGCGCTGCTCGCCGCCGTGTCGTCCACGACGCGGCGGGTCGTGCGGGTCGACTTCGGGCCCGTGGTCGTCGTGACGCTGGCGGTCCTCGTGGCGTTCGCCCTGCTGCAGCAGCTCGCGGGGTTCAGCGCGCTCCCGGGCGTCGACCGCGGCAGCCTCGGCGACACCGCTCGCCCCTCGTCGCTCACCGGCAGCTTCCTGCACTACCCGCTGTGCGCCGCCGTCCTGACGTTCGCGTCCGCGGGGATCGCGCAGGTGCGCAGGTCTCGGTGGTACGCCGCGGTCGCGGTGGTGGGTGCCGCCGCGGTCCTGCTCAGCTACTCGCGCTCGGGCATGCTCGTCGTGCTCGCGGGCGCGCTGCTCGGAGGCGTGTTCGCTCCGGGCGCGGGCGCGAAGCTCCGCACCGCGTACCTCGCGCTCGTGGCGGCGCTCGCCGTGTACCTCGGCTTCAGCTCGACGACCGTCGTCGAGCGCGCCCTGAGCGCGGTGTCGCTCGAGGGCGCCGGCAACGTGACGCGCGTCGACCGCTGGGACCTCGCGCTGCGGATGTGGTTCGACTCGCCGCTGCTCGTGGGGCGCTACACGGGCGAGGTCACCAACGTGACCGGCAACCTCACCGACGCCCGGGCGATCGTGGTGGAGTCCGGGACGCTCCAGCAGCTCCTCAACTTCGGGCTCGTCGGGACGGTCGCGTTCTACGTCCTCGCCGCGCTGTCGGTGCGCGCGGTGGACCGTCGGGTCTCGTGGACGTGCGCCGGCATGACGGCGTGCCTCATCCAGACGTTCGTCTACCAGTCGGTGGAGGTGCTCCCGTTCATGGCACTGTTCGCGCTCGTCCCCGCGATGGTCGAACGACCCCGCACGGCGGTGGACCCGCCGGCGTCGGTCACGGGACCTCGTGCCGCGCTCGCCGTGGGTCCGGAGGTGCACGCGTGACGCGCGGCGGTGCCGGGGGCGTGCCCGGCGACGCGGCGTCCGGCGACGGGGCGACCGCGGGGCCGCTCGCGGTGAGCCTCGTCGTCACTGTCCTCGACGCGGGTCGTGCGCTCGACGCGTTCCTGCGCGACGTCGACGCGCTCGAGCCGGCGCCCGCCGAGGTCGTGGTGGTCGACGGGGGCTCGACGGACGGCACGCTCGAGCGGCTGCGGTCCTGGGCCGCGGGGCGCGCGGGCGGGGTCGTCGTGTCGCGTCCCGGCGCGAACATCTCGGAGGGGCGCAACCTCGCGGTGCGGACCGCGTCGCACGAGGTCGTGGTCGTGACCGACGTCGGCTCGGCGTTCGCGCCCGACTGGCTGGGGCTGCTCGCGGCGGGCCTGCTGGCGGGCGACGTGGACGTGGCCTGCGGGTTCTTCGAGCCGGGCGGCGACCGGAGGTTCGAGCGGATGCTGGGGGCGGTGATCACGCCGGACGTCCGGGAGATCGACCCCGCGACCTTCCTGCCGTCCAGCAGGTCGGTGGGCTTCACGAGGTCCGCCTGGGCCGCGGTGGGCGGGTACCCGCAGTGGCTCGACTACTGCGAGGACCTCGTGTTCGACATGGAGCTGCGGCGGTCCGGCGCGCGGTTCGGGTGGGTGCCGCGGGCCGTCGTGACGTGGGACGCGCGGCCGGGACTGCGCAGCTTCGCCAAGCAGTACTACCGCTACGCGAGGGGCGACGGGAAGGCCGCCATCCTGGGCCGACGCCACGCGGTGCGCTACGCGGCCTACGCCGGAGGCCTCGTGCTCGCGACCGCCGCCGCCCGCCGCGCCCCCGCCGCGCTCGGCGTGCTGACCGTGCTCTCCGGCTGCTACCTCGGCAGGTTCGTCCGCCGGGTCGTGCGCCGCCGCGACGTCCTCGGGCGCGACCTGCTGCCGGCCCTCGCCCTGGTCCCCGTGGTCGTCGTGACGGGTGACCTCGCCAAGATGGCCGGCTACCCGGTCGGGCGCCGGTGGCGGCGCCGGCACCGCACGGTCGTCGACGCGTGGCGCGGTGCGGCTGCGGACGAGG
>JAEYNO010000216.1 GCA_023412515.1 Actinomycetes bacterium | reverse complement strand
GAGCAGACCCAGGCCGCCCGGGCCGCCCCAGTCGCCGGGGTCGGCCGCGAGGACGTCCCACGACTGCCCGACGTCGACGTGGCCCAGGCTCGCGCCCGCGTCGACGAGCAGCGGGACGCCCGCCGTGCGGGCGGCCTCGTGCACGGCGGCGACCGGCTGCACCGTGCCCACCTCGCCGTTCGCGTGCTGCAGAGCGGCGAGCGCCACACCCGGGGCGCTCACCGCATCGGCGAACGCGTCCACATCGACGCGACCCCATCGGTCGACCTGCACCGTGGTGTGCCGGCCGTCGCCCCGCTCCGCGACGAACTGCGCGGCGTGCAGCACGGCCGCGCGCTCGACCGCGCTCGTCACGACGTCCGCGCCGAGGCGTCGTCGACCGCGGGCCACCATCCGCACGGCGGTGTGCAGCGCGGCCGTGTGCGACGGCGCGAGATCCACGTCCTGCGTGCGGGCGCCGACCACCGCGGCGATCGCCTCGCGCGAGCCGTCGAGCAGCGCACGCGCGCGGCGGCCCTCGGCGTGCAGGCGGCGCGGGTCTGCCCAGCCCTGGTCGAGCGCCTCGACGTACGCGGCACGCGCGGCGGGCAGCAGGGGGGCGCGCCCGCCGGCGTCGAGCATGACGCGCCGGGCGGGGGAGGTGCTCTCGTCGTGCAGGTCGGCCACCCTCGAACCGTATCCGCAGGCGTGCCCGCCGTGGTCGGCGCGCTACCCGGGAGTGTGACGGTGCTGACACGGCGTCGTGATCGGGTGTCACGGGCGTCCGTGAGGCCGGATCGCGCGCTAGGCTGCTCGCGTCGAGGACGAAGGTCCCAGGTGTGCCACGCCCGGAACGGGGGCGGCACGTCCGGGACGTGAGCGAGAGGTCGCCCGTTGCACCCGGAAAACCCCCGCCGGACGCGGCGCCCGGCCCTGAAGTGGGCTGGCATCGCGGCGGTCGCTGCTGTGGCCCTGAGCGGTTGCTCGGACCAGGTCCAGCGCGGCTGGCTGCCCGGCAACTCGGACGCTGAAGTCACGAACCAGACCGGTCGCGTGGTCGACCTGTGGGTCGGGTCGTGGACCGCCGCCCTCATCGTCGGCCTCATCACGTGGGGCCTGATGCTCTGGTGCGTCGCCGTGTACCGCAAGCGCAAGGACGACGACGTCCTGCCCGTGCAGCTGCGGTACCACGTGCCGCTCGAGATCATGTACGTGATCCTGCCGATCGTCATGGTCGGCGTGCTCTTCTACTTCACGAACCGTGACATGAGCGAGATCACGGACACGAACGTCGAGTCCGACGTCGACATCCAGGTCATCGGCAAGCAGTGGAGCTGGGACTTCAACTACCTCGACGACGACGTCTACGAGACGGGCGAGCACGCCCAGAACGTCGGCTCGACCGAGGGCGTCCTCGACGACCAGGTCACGCTCTACCTGCCGGTCGGCGAGTCCGTGCGCTTCACGCTCGACTCGCGCGACGTGATCCACTCGTTCTGGGTGCCGCAGTTCCTCTACAAGCTGGACATGATCCCCGGCAAGCAGAACTCGTTCGTGGTCACGCCCCAGCAGGAGGGCCTGTACCGCGGCAAGTGCGCCGAGCTCTGCGGCGAGGAGCACTCGTCGATGCTCTTCAACGTCAAGGTCGTCTCGCGTGAGGAGTACGACGCGCACATGCAGGAGCTGCGCGACAAGGGTCAGACCGGAGCGCTCGGCCTCGAGTACAGCCGGCACCAGGATCTGAACAGCGCAACGTGGGAGGACGAGGACTGATGGCGGCCGTCGCGGAGAACATCCCGGGTCTGGCGCCGTCGCGTCAGACGCTCGGTCGCACCGTGGTCAAGTGGGTCACCTCGACCGACCACAAGACGATCGGCTACATGTACCTGATCACGAGCTTCGTGTGGTTCGTGGTCGGCGGGCTCCTGGCGCTGCTGATCCGCGCCGAGCTGTTCACGCCGGGCATGGACGTGTTCCAGTCCAAGGAGCAGTACAACCAGGCCTTCACGATGCACGGCACGATCATGCTGCTGCTGTTCGCGACGCCGCTGTTCGCGGGCTTCGCGAACGTGATCATGCCGCTGCAGATCGGCGCACCCGACGTCGCGTTCCCGCGGCTGAACATGTTCGCGTTCTGGCTGTTCTTCTTCGGTGGCCTCATCGCCGCCGCGGGCTTCCTGACGCCGCAGGGTGCCGCCTCGTTCGGCTGGTTCGCGTACGCGCCGCTGTCGAACACCGTCTACTCGCCGGGGCTCGGGGGAGACCTGTGGGTGTTCGGCCTCGCGCTCGGTGGTTTCGGGACCATCCTCGGTGCCGTCAACTTCATCACCACGATCGTCACGATGCGTGCGCCCGGCATGACGATGTTCCGGATGCCGATCTTCACGTGGAACACCCTCGTGACGTCGCTGCTCGTCCTCATGGCGTTCCCGCCGCTGGCCGCGGCGCTGTTCGCGCTCGGCGCGGACCGTCGTCTCGGCGCGCAGGTCTTCAACCCCGAGAACGGCGGTGCACTGCTCTGGCAGCACCTGTTCTGGTTCTTCGGGCACCCCGAGGTCTACATCATCGCGCTGCCGTTCTTCGGCATCGTGACCGAGATCCTGCCGGTCTTCAGCCGCAAGCCGATCTTCGGCTACAAGGGTCTGGTCTACGCGACGATCGCGATCGCGGCGCTCTCGGTGACCGTGTGGGCCCACCACATGTACGTCACGGGCTCGGTCCTGCTGCCGTTCTTCGCGTTCATGACGATGCTCATCGCCGTCCCGACCGGTGTGAAGTTCTTCAACTGGATCGGCACGATGTGGCGCGGCAAGCTCACGTTCGAGACACCGATGCTGTGGACGATCGGCTTCCTGGTCACGTTCCTCTTCGGCGGTCTGACGGGCGTCATCCTGTCCAGCCCGGCGCTCGACTTCCACCTGTCCGACACCTACTTCGTCGTGGCGCACTTCCACTACGTCGTGTTCGGCACCGTGGTGTTCGCGATGTTCGCCGGCTTCTACTTCTGGTGGCCGAAGTTCACGGGCAAGATGCTCGACGAGCGCCTGGGCAAGATCCACTTCTGGACGCTGTTCATCGGTTTCCACACCACGTTCCTGGTCCAGCACTGGCTCGGCGTCGTCGGTATGCCGCGTCGGTACGCCGACTACGCGGTCGCGGACGGCTTCACCTGGATGAACCAGCTCTCCACGGTCGGCGCGGTGATCCTCGCGGCCTCGACGCTGCCGTTCTTCTGGAACGTCTACACCACCGCGCGCAACGCGCCGAAGGTGACCGTCGACGACCCGTGGGGCTACGGCGCCTCGCTCGAGTGGGCGACGTCATGCCCGCCGCCGCGGCACAACTTCACGTCGCTGCCCCGCATCCGCTCGGAGCGTCCGGCGTTCGACCTGCACCACCCCGAGGTCGCGGCGATGGACTTCGTCGAGCCGAACGCCGGGCCGCTCGACTGGGAGGCCGACCGGCGCGGGGAGACCGCCGTGGCGGCCGAGCGCGTCGCGAACGGTGAGGGAGAACCTGAGCAGTCCTCGGCGGTCATCGTGGAGGACCGGCCGGCGGACGCCGTGCGTGACGACGAGGAGGGCACCAAGTGAAGCTCGAGGCCAAGCTCTTCGGCTACGGGATCCTCTTCTTCCTCCCGATCGGCCTCGTCTACGCGCTCTGGAGCGACGGCGAGCCCGTCGGCACCGTGAGCATCCCGCTCGTGGGCGGCCTGGTGGGCATGATCGGTGCGTACTTCGCCCTGCTGTCCCGCCGGATCGACCCGCGGCCCGAGGACGACGAGCACGGCGAGATCGAGCAGGGCGCCGGTGACCAGGGCGTCTTCGCGCCGTGGTCGTGGTGGCCGCTCGCGATCGGCCTCTCCGCAGCCGTCGCGTTCGCCGGCCTCGCCATCGGCTGGTGGCTGTTCTTCATCGGCGCGGCGATCGGCGTGATCTCGCTCGTCGGCTGGGTGTTCGAGTTCTCCCGGGGACAGCACGCCCACTGACGCCCGTCCATCGACGAAGGCCCGACCAGACAGCCTGGTCGGGCCTTCGTCGTCCCGCTCCTCGCGTGCCGAGCCGCGCCGCAGCTCCTGGTCCGCGGTCAGCGAGCCTCGTCGAGCAGCTCTCGTGCAGCGCGCAGGACCGACGCCGCGTCCGCGTAGGCGAGTCGGCCGCCCGTGAAGCGCAGGTCGTCCGTGACCTCCAGATGGCCGCTGGGCGGCGCGTACGCGGCCGCGGCCTCGTCGTCCTCGAACTCCACCTCGGCGAGCACCAGCCCGTTCAGCGGCCCGCGGAACGCGTCGTAGGCCATGCCGGCGCGGTGGCGCACCTTCGTGAGGGTCGCCGCGGGCAGCACGCGCAGGACGTCGTACTCCGCCTGCGAGAGGTACGTCGTCGTGAGCTGCCCCCACGGTTCGCCCGGGATCTTCTGCGTGAGCTTCAGCTCGACGTCGCCCGAGGGGTGCACGACGCGACGCAGTCGCAGCCTGGTTCCGTCGAGGTAGCGGTCGTGGATCTCACGCCGCTCCGAGTCGCCCTCCGCACTGCCCGGGTGCGGGAGCGCGCGGGGTGCGACGAGGAAGCGACGCTTGCGCTCCGGTCGGGCGAACCGGGACCGACGTGCGACCACAGCCATGCGACGTCCTTCCGTGCACGTGCGCCAGGGACGCCGAGGGGGGGCCCCCCGGGGGGGGGGGGGCCCCGCGGCGGCGTGTCGGAGGCCGACGCGTCAGACGGCGGGGACGATCAGACCCGAGGTCTGCGACCGCGCGCGCTCGAAGCGCGCGGCGGCGTCCGCCCAGTTCACGATGTTCCACCACGCCTTGACGTAGTCCGCCTTGACGTTGACGTAGTCGAGGTAGAACGCGTGCTCCCACATGTCGAGGACCACGATCGGCGTCAGGCCGAGGGGGATGTTGCCCTGCTGGTCGTACAGCTGGAAGATCGCGAGCTTCTGACCCACCGAGTCCCACCCGAGGATGGACCAGCCGGAGCCCTGGATGCCGACGGCGTTCGCGGCGAAGTGCTTCTGGAACGCGTCGAACGACCCGAAGAACTCGTCGATCGCGGCGGCGAGCTCGCCGGTGGGCTTGTCGCCGCCGTCCGGGGAGAGGTTCTGCCAGAACACCGAGTGGTTGACGTGCCCACCGAGGTTGAACGCGAGGTTCTTCTCGTGCAGGTTCACCGCCGCGAAGTCGCCCGACTCGCGGGCCGCGGCGAGCTTCTCGAGCGCCGTGTTGGCGCCGGTCACGTACGCGGCGTGGTGCTTGTCGTGGTGCAGCTCCATGATCCTGCCGGAGATGTGCGGCTCGAGCGCCGCGTAGTCGTACGGCAGATCCGGGAGCGTGTAGTCAGCCATCTCTTACCTCTCCTGCGTCGGGTGGCGGGTGCTCGCACCCGCCCGGAAACGCCGTCGCGGTGCCCGGCCACGTCGGCCGGACACCGCGAACGGTCGTCGCTCAGGTCAACTCTCGTCCAGGATCAGCTGTTCCGCCCGTCGGCGGTCGTCTCATCCTCCGAGCGCAGCCGGCGGCCGCCGCCCGTGGGAGCGGACTCGCCGAGCAGCTGGGCGGGGGCCTTCTCCTGGTCGGAGCCGAGCGCGTCGTGCTCGCCGTGCGAGTGCGACGCGGCCAGCTGCGCGGGCGTCACGGGCTCGACGCGGTCCTCGTAGAAGACCTGCGACAGGCGCTGGCGCATGCGGTCCAGCCGGTAGCCCTTGCGGCGCACGCCGCGCGAGTCCTCGGCGGGCTCGATCTCGACGGGGCGGATCGCGTCGTGCTGCACGCGGAGCCACCGCTCGTGGGCGTCGAGGGGCTTGTGCACCTCGATGTACTCGCCCGACGCGAAGCGGACGATCTGACCGGTCTCGTGACCGTGCAGCACCAGCTCGCGGTCCTTGCGCTGCAGCCCGAGGCAGATCCGCTTGGTGACGGCGAACGCCGCCCACGGGCCGAGGAACAGCAGGAACCGGAACACCCACGTGATGTCGTTGATCGACATGTGGAAGTGCGTCGCGATGAGGTCGTTCGACCCCGCGAGCACCAGGATGAAGAACGCCGTGAGGAGCGAGACCCCGAACGCGGTCCGGAAGGGCCGGTTGCGCGGGCGGTCGAGCACGTGGTGCTCGCGCTTGTCACCGGTCGCGAATGACTCGACGAACGGGTACAGGGCCAGCAGCGTGAACAGCACGCCCGGGACCACGACCGCCGGGATGAGGACGTTCAGCGACAGCGTCCACCCGTCGGGCCCGAACAGCACGTACTCCGTCTGCCCCGGCATGAGCCGCAGCGACCCCTCGAGGAAGAGCATGTACCAGTCGGGTTGTGCGCCCGCGGACACGGGGGAGGGGTCGTACGGCCCGTAGTTCCACACCGGGTTGATCGACATGGTCGCGCCCATGAGCGCGATGACGCCGAACACGATGAAGAAGTACCCGCCGGCCTTCGCGACGTACACGGGGAACAGCGGGTAGCCCACGACGTTCGCGTTGGTGCGGCCCGAGCCCGGGTACTGCGTGTGCTTGTGCAGCACGACGAAGAACAGGTGCAGACCGATGAGCGCCAGGATCAGCCCGGGCACGAGCAGGATGTGCACGGTGAACAGCCGGGGGATGATGTCGTGCCCCGGGAACTCGCCGCCGAAGATGAAGTACGACAGGTAGCTGCCCAGGATCGGGATCGACCGCACGACGCCGTCGGTGATGCGCAGGCCGTTGCCCGAGAGCACGTCGTCGGGGAGCGAGTAGCCCGAGAAGCCGGCCGCCAGGCCCAGGATCAGCAGCACGAAGCCGACGACCCAGTTGAGCTCGCGCGGCTTGCGGAACGCGCCCGTGAAGAACACGCGCATCATGTGCGTGACGATCGCCGCCATGAAGATCAGCGCGGCCCAGTGGTGGATCTGCCGCATGAGCAGACCGCCCGTGACCTCGAACGACAGGCGCAGCGTCGAGGCGTACGCCTCGGACATCTCGACGCCCTGCATCGCCGGCCAGGGGCCGTCGTAGTGCACCTCGGTCATGCTCGGCACGAAGAACATCGTGAGGAACACGCCCGAGATGAGCAGCGTGACGAAGCTGTAGAGCGCGATCTCCCCGAGCAGGAACGACCAGTGGTCGGGGAAGATCTTGCGTGCGAACTCCTTGACCGCGGTCCCGATGCCGGTGCGCTGGTCGAGGTAGTCGGCGGTCTTCGCGGCGGCCTTGCCGGCGCCGGTCGGTGCGCTGGTGGTGGTGCTCATCGCAGCCGCTCCCAGAAGCTCGGTCCGATGGGCTCGTGGAAGTCGCTCTGCGCCACCAGGTAGCCCTCGTCGTCGACGGTGATCGGCAGCTGGGGCAGCGGCCGCTTGGCGGGACCGAAGACGACCTTGGCGCCGTCGGCCACGTCGAACGTGCTCTGGTGGCACGGGCACAGCAGGTGGTGCGTGTGCTGCTCGTAGAGCGCCACGGGGCAGCCGACGTGCGTGCAGATCTTGGAGAACGCGACGATCCCGTCGTACGACCAGCCCTCGCCCTGCTCGGACTTGATGTCGCGCGGGTCGAGCCGCACCAGCAGGACGACGGCCTTGGCCTTCTCGTCGAGCGGGGCCTCGGTCTCGTGCAGGCCCTCGGGGATCACGTGGACGACCGAGCCGATCGTCACGTCCGAGGCCTTGATGGGTCGACCCGTCGGGTCGATCGTGAGCTTCTTGTTCCGTGCCCACATGGTGCGCTTGAACTTCGAGACGTTCCAGTCCTCGCCGACCTCACCGATCAGCGGCAGGGCGATCGTCAGCGGGAACAGCGCGAGCGAGGACACGAGCGCGCCCTTGAGCACGCCGCGCCGACCGATCGCGGAGTCCTGCGCCCCCTCCTTGAGGGCGGCGACGGCCTCGGCACGGGTCTGGTCCGAGCTGCGCTGCGCGTGGCGGTCCTCGGCCTTCTCGTGGTCGTTCATGAGCGACTTCGCCCAGTGGACGGCCGCGAGCCCGATGCCGAGCAGCGCGAACGCGAGCCCGAGCCCGAGCGCGAGGTTGGACACGCGCATCGAGGCGATGGTCTCGCCCGGGGGCAGCGCGAAGTACGCCGCGACGAAGCCGATCGTGCCGAGGATCGAGATCGTGAAGAGCGCGACGACCTGGCGCTCGGCACGCTTGTTCGCCTCGGGCTCGACGTCCGAGCGGCGGGGGCGGTGCGGGCCGAAGCCGGGGTTCTCGAACTTGTCGACCGCGTCGTCGCCCTGGCGCAGCGCGAGGTCGGAGCCCGCGGTGTCGCGGGGCTCGAGCTCGTCGTGCCCGTGGTCGTGGGTGGTGCTCACGAGGACCTCGCTCCGATCCAGACTGCTGCTCCGATGAGCAGACCCATGCCGACGACCCAGGCCCACAGGCCCTCGCTGACGGGGCCGAGGCTGCCGAGGCCGATGCCGCCGGGCGCCTCGTCGCCCTGCAGGTCGAGGTACGCGATGATGTCGCGCTTCTCGTCCGGCGTGAGCGTGGCGTCGTTGAAGACGGGCATGTTCTGCGGGCCGGTCGCCATGGCCTCGTAGAGGTGCGTCGGCGACGTCTCCCACAGGTTCGGCGCGAACTTGCCCTGCGACAGCGCACCACCGGCGCCGACGGCGTTGTGGCACATCGCGCAGTTGGTGCGGAACAGGGCCATGCCGTTGGCCGGGTCCCCGAGCGCGGGGTCGACCTGCTTCTCGGAGGGCACGGCGGGGCCGGGGCCCAGCGACGCCACGTACGCGGCGAGGGCGGCGATCTGCTTCTCGTCGAACTGCGCGGGCTTCGCCTGCGCCTGCGGGCCGTTCATCTGCATGGGCATGCGGCCCGTGCCGACCTGGAAGTCGACGGCCGCGGCGCCCACGCCGACCAGCGACGGCACGGCGTCGGTGCCGGTGGCGTCGGGCCCGTGGCAGGTCGCGCAGTTGGCCTGGAACAGCTTCTCACCGGTCTCGACCTGGTCCGCCGTCGGCGCCGCGGTGGACGCGTCGGCGGGGGTCGGGGCCAGGACGGCGTACAGCGCGCCGGTGAGCAGCAGCGCCAGCAGGAGCAGCACGGCCGGCGCACGCCGGTCGTGCCTGCGGGCTGCGAGTGCCTTCACGGATCGGTCCTCGTCTCGCGTGTCGGGGGTACGGATGGGGGCGGGGATGGCGGCCGCGGGCGGCCGCCGGCGTCATCGGACGAGGTAGATGATGGCGAAGAGCGCGATCCACACGACGTCGACGAAGTGCCAGTAGATCGAGGTGACGATCGCGGTCGTCTCCTCGTGGTGGCCGAACCGCTTGGCGGCGAACGAGCGGCCGAGCAGGAACAGGAAGGCGATGAGGCCGCCGACCACGTGGAGGCCGTGGAAGCCGGTCGCGAGGTAGAACACCGAGCCGTACGGCGACGACGAGATCGTCAGGCCGTGCTCGACGAGCTCGGCGTACTCGAAGATCTGGCCGCCGATGAACACGGCGCCCATGACGTACGTCAGGGTCATCCACTCGTTCATGCCCCAGCGCCAGAACTGCACGATCGACCCGCTGCGGACCGGCTGCAGACGCTCGGCCGCCCACACGCCCATCTGGCACGTCACCGACGACAGCACCAGGATCGTGGTGTTGGCGAACGCGAACGTGAGGTTGAGCTTCTCCGTCTGGACGGCCCACTCCTGCGGGACCGCGGCGCGCACCGTGAAGTACATGGCGAACAGGCCGGCGAAGAACATGAGCTCGCTGGCGAGCCACACGATCGTGCCGACCGTCACCGGGTTGGGCCGGTTGACGGTCACGTGGGGGACTGGGCGCGAGGCAGCCGTTGCGGTCGACACGCTCGTCATTATGGCTGACGAGCGCCGCGCATGGGTCGTTCGACCCACCTTCGGTCGCGGGGATATGTCACATCGTCACTTTCTCGTGACCTGCGGGTGCGCTCCCGCGACCCGTCCGGCGGCGGGAGCGGCGGACGAGGTCGCCGACGTGCCAAGATGCCCCTGGCACGTCGACGACGAGTGAGGGGCACCATGAGCACCGCCGACCCCGCGGCCCGCGGGCCGCGCATCCTGCTGTACAGCGACGACGTCGACGCACGCGAGCAGGTCAGGCTCGCGGTCGGGCGCCGGCTCGGACGCGGCGAGCCCGACATCGAGTGGACCGAGGTCGCCACGGCCGACGCCGCGATCGCGGCGACCGAGGCCGGCGGGCTCGACGTGCTGGTGCTCGACGGCGAGGCCGACAAGGTCGGCGGCCTCGGGCTGTGCCGCCAGCTCAAGGACGAGATCTACGCGTGCCCGCCCGTGGTCGTGCTGACGGGGCGCCCGCAGGACGCGTGGCTCGCGTCGTGGTCGAACGCGGACGCGGTGGTGAGCCGCCCGTTCGACCCGGTCGTGCTGCACGCCGCGATCGCGGACCTCGTGCACGCGGGCGCGTCCGGTCGATGACGCTCGGGACGACCTGGCCCGACCTGCTCACCGCGCTCGTGCGGGGCGAGGACCTCGACTCCGCGCAGGCCGCGTGGGCGATGGACCACATCATGAGCGGCGAGGCGACGCCGTCGCAGGTCGCGGGGTTCCTCGTGGCGCTGCGCGCCAAGGGCGAGACCGTCGCCGAGCTCGCGGGCCTGGCCGACCAGATGCTCGAGCACGCGCACCGCTTCGAGGTCCCGGGCCGCTCGGTCGACGTCGTCGGCACGGGCGGCGACCGCCTGCACACCGTGAACATCTCGACGATGGCCGCGCTCGTCGTGGCCGGCGCCGGGCTCACGGTCGTCAAGCACGGCAACCGTGCCGCGTCGTCGTCGACGGGGTCGGCCGACGTGCTCGAGGCCCTCGGGATCCGGCTCGACCTGCCGCTCGACCGGGTCGCCCGGCTCGCGTCGGAGGTGCGGATCACGTTCTGCTTCGCGGGGGCGTTCCACCCCTCGATGCGGCACGCCGGCGCGACGCGTCGCGACCTCGGGATCGCGACGGCCTTCAACTTCCTCGGTCCGCTGACCAACCCCGCGCAGCCGCAGTCGAGCGCGATCGGCGTCGCCGACGCGCGCATGGCCGGCCTCATCGCCGGCGTCCTGGCGGCGCGCGGTCGCTCCGCGCTCGTCTTCCGCGGCGAGCACGACGGGCTCGACGAGGTCGCCGCCACCGGCGCCACGCGGTTCTGGGAGGTGCGCGACGGCGACGTGCGCGAGGAGGTCGTCGACTGGGCGGCCGTCGGTGTGCCGGCCGTGACGGTCGAGCAGCTGCGCGGCGGCGACGCCGAGCAGAACGCCGACGTCGTGCGCGCGCTCGTGGCCGGTGAGCACGGGCCCGTGCGCGACACCGTGGTCCTCAACGCCGCGGCCGCGCTCGTCGCGGACGGCACGCTCCCCGGCACGGCGCAGGGGTCGCTCGTCGAGCGGCTCGTCGCGGGGGCCGGGCTGGCCGAGCGGGCGCTCGACGACGGCGCGACGGCCGACGTCCTGGCCCGGTGGCGGGCGGCGGCGGCGTCCTGACCCGTTCCCGCACCTCTGGGAGGTGCGGGCTCAGTCCTCCAGGCCGAGGGCGAACGCCTCCTCGAGATCGTGCCGCGAGTAGGCCCGGAACGCGATGTACGTCTGGGTGCGCACGACGCCCTCGACCTTGCTCACCTTGTCGGCGATGACGTCGGCGAGGCTGTCGTGCTCCCGGACGCGCACCATCGCGATGAGGTCGACCTCGCCGGTCACGGAGTAGACCTCGCTCACGCCCTCGATCTCGGCGGTCGCGGCGGCGACCTCGGGGATGCGTGCGGCGTCGCAGTCGATGAGGACGATGGCGGTCAGCATGGCAGCCATCATGCCGTGCGCCGACGCTCGGGCGCCGACGTCGGCGGGGTGTCGTCCACGAGCGGTGCGGGGGGTGCGACGAGGGCGACCGCGACGGCCGCGGCGGCGTCCCGCACGGCCTGCGCGGACAGGACGGGGGAGGACCACTCGCCGTCGAGCTCGACGAGCCGGACGCCGGGCTGCTCGAGCCACGCGAGCAGCAGGTCCGTCTCCTCGGGGTGCGCCGCCGTCGCGGGAGCGACGGGCGCCGGCACGTGCTCACCGCCCGCGCGCAGGCTCGCGACTGCCGGTCGCGGGTCGGTCGCGCGGTCCACGACCGCCGTGCCCGCGAGGCGCCCGTGGCGGACCAGGACGAGCTCCCAGCCGCCGTCGTCGGTGCGGCGCGCCGCGACGAGCTCGCGGCAGCGCGCCGCGGTCG
>JAEYNO010000172.1 GCA_023412515.1 Actinomycetes bacterium | reverse complement strand
GCGCGTGGATGGGCGTCGCGCACGTCGTGGGCGGCACCGCGCGGCACGTCGGCGCCGGTGCGCGCGACCTCGACCCGGCGCACCGGCGCGACGGTCTCGCGCTCACGCTGCTCGGCCTCGCGGTGGTCGTCGCCGCGCGCGAGTGGTGGGACCTGTCCGGCACGGCGGGCGACGTGATCCACAACGTCGTGGCCGGGACGTTCGGGGTCGTCGGCGTCGCGGTGCCGGTCGTGCTGCTGGGCGTGTCGGTGCGCCTCATGCGGCACCCCGAGCGCGTGCAGGCCAACTCGCGCATCGGCATCGGCCTGGGCGCGATCACGATCGCCGTGTGCGGGATCGTGCACCTCACGCACGGGCAGCCCGGCACGCAGGACATGGCGGCCGTCCGCGCGGCCGGCGGCATCGTCGGGTTCGCCGTCGGCACGCCGCTCGCGACCCTGCTGACGCCGGTCGTCGCGGGTCTGCTGCTCGGGATCCTCGCGTTCTTCGGCGTGCTGGTCGTCACCGCGACCCCCGTGCACCAGATCGGACCGCGTCTGCAGGGCCTGTACCGGCGACTCACGGGCCAGCACGAGAGCGCGGCGGTCGCGGACGACGAGGACGCGCCGCTCGTGATCGAGGCGCTGCACAGCGCCCGGCCCGAGCCGCCCGCGAAGAAGCGCCGCTCGCTGCTCGGCCGCCGGCGCGCCGACGACGTCCCGGACCCCGACGACCGCCGCCTCGACGAGTACGAGGGCGACGAGGCGTTCGAGCGCGCCGCCCAGGTCCACCACGAGGACCTCGACGACGTCGACGACGTCCCTGACGTGGTCGAGACGCGCCGCATGCCGCCCGCGGCCGCCACCGCACCCACCGCGGTCGTCACGCCCGAGCTCACGGCCCCGGCCCCGACCGGCGTGCCGCGCGGCGAGCAGCCGATGCTCGAGGGCGACGTCGTCTACCTGCTGCCGCACGAGGACGCGCTGGCCAAGGGGGCGCCGCACAAGGTGCGCTCGGCCGCGAACGACCGCGTCGTCGAGTCGCTCACGTCGGTCCTCGAGCAGTTCCAGATCGACGCGCAGGTCACCGGGTTCACGCGTGGCCCGACCGTCACGCGGTACGAGGTCGAGCTCGGTCAGGGCGTCAAGGTCGAGCGGGTCACGGCGCTGAGCAAGAACATCGCCTACGCGGTCGCGAGCGCGGACGTGCGCATCCTGTCGCCGATCCCCGGCAAGTCGGCCATCGGCATCGAGATCCCCAACACCGACCGCGAGACGGTCGCGCTCGGCGACGTGCTGCGCTCGAGCGCGGCGAAGCGGTCCGAGCACCCCATGGTCATCGGCGTCGGCAAGGACGTCGAGGGCGGCTACGTCGTCGCGAACCTCGCGAAGATGCCCCACCTGCTCGTCGCGGGGGCCACCGGCGCGGGCAAGTCGTCGTTCGTCAACTCGATGATCGTCTCGATCCTCATGCGATCCACGCCCGACGAGGTCCGCATGATCCTCGTCGACCCCAAGCGCGTCGAGCTCACGCTGTACGAGGGCATCCCGCACCTCATCACGCCCATCATCACCAACCCCAAGAAGGCCGCCGAGGCCCTCGAGTGGGTGGTCAAGGAGATGGAGGCGCGATACGACGACCTCGCGATGTTCGGCTACAAGCACATCGACGACTTCAACGCCGCGGTCCGCGCGGGCAAGGTCAAGCCGCTGCCGGGGTCCGAGCGCAAGATCGCGACCTACCCGTACCTGCTGGTGATCGTCGACGAGCTCGCCGACCTCATGATGGTCGCCCCGCGCGACGTCGAGGCGTCCATCCAGCGCATCACGCAGCTCGCGCGCGCCGCCGGGATCCACCTCGTGCTCGCGACGCAGCGCCCGTCGGTCGACGTCGTCACCGGGCTGATCAAGGCCAACGTGCCGTCGCGCCTCGCGTTCGCGACGTCCTCGCTCACCGACTCGCGCGTCGTCCTCGACCAGCCGGGCGCCGAGAAGCTCATCGGCCAGGGCGACGCGCTGTTCCTGCCGATGGGCGCCGCCAAGCCGATGCGCACGCAGGGCGCGTGGGTCGCCGAGTCCGAGATCCACGCCGTCGTCGAGCACGTCAAGGCGCAGCTCAAGCCCGTCTACCGCGAGGACGTCACGGTCGTCGCCGCCAAGAAGCAGGTCGACGAGGACATCGGCGACGACCTCGACCTGCTGCTGCAGGCCGCCGAGCTGGTCGTCACGACCCAGTTCGGCTCGACCTCGATGCTGCAGCGCAAGCTGCGGGTCGGCTTCGCCAAGGCCGGGCGGCTCATGGACCTGCTCGAGTCCCGCGAGATCGTCGGCCCCTCCGAGGGGTCCAAGGCGCGCGAGGTCCTCGTGCAGCCCGACGACCTGCCCGGCACGCTCGCGATGCTGCGCGGCGACACGGGTGCCGCGGACGGGCCGGACGACGAGGAGAGGGACGGCGGGCCTGACCCCGCCGACGACTGAGCGGCCGTCCGGTGGGCGCAGACCTGGTCGGACCGTACGGCGTCGTCAGCGCCGTCATCGCGCTCGTCGCGGTCGTCTCCCTCGTGACCGTGCTCGTGCTGCTGCGGCGCGAGCGGACGCAGTCGCGGCGCAACGCCGAGCTCGTGCACGTGGCCCGGCAGCTGCGCCGGCGGTACGACGCGCTGCAGAGCGTCACGCACGAGGGCGTCGTCGTGCAGTCGCACGACGCGCGCGTGCTGGACCTGTCCGAGCGCGCGGCCGAGATCCTGGGCGTGGCCCGCGAGGCGGTCGTGGGCGTCGCGGTCGCGGACCTGCCGCTCGTGCTGCTCGACGACCGGGGGCTGGCGGTGAGCCCCGCGCAGGTGCTCGGTCGCCACGGCGAGCCGGAGCGCACCACGGTGGTCACGCTCGTCCCGCCGCTGGCGGGTGCGCGTCCGTCGGTCGTCCAGGTCACGAGCCGCGGCGTGCCCGCGGACGACGACGAGGCCGCCGTGCTGACCACGGTCGTCGACATCACCGCGCGCCGCGACGTCGAGGTCGCGCTGTCGCGCAGCGAGACGCAGTTCCGCGTCGCGATGGAGAACGCGCCGATCGGGATGGCGCTCGTCGACCTCGAATGGCGCATCACCGAGGCCAACGTCGCGCTCGCCGAGCTGCTCGGGACCCACGTGCAGGCCCTGCGCGGGTACCCCATGGCGGACCTCAGCGCGCCCGAGGACCACGCGGCCCAGCGGGCGGCGACCGACCGGCTCCTAGGCGGCGGCCAGCAGCGCTTCTCGCTCGAGATGCGGTGCCGGCGCGCGGACGAGCAGCTCGTCTGGGTCGTGCTCGACGCGGCGCTCGTGCGCGGCGCCGACGGCCGGCCCGACCACTTCGTCGTCCAGGTGCGCGACGCGACGGAGTCCCGCATGCAGGCGGAGATGCTCACGCACCGGGCCATGCACGACCCCCTGACCGGGCTGGCCAACCGCACGCTGCTGCAGGAGGTGCTGCACACGGCGCTGTCGCAGCCGGGCGCGGTCGACCGGGTGTCGGTGCTCGCGTGCGACCTCGACGGCTTCAAGGCCGTCAACGACCGGTACGGCCACGCCGCCGGGGACGACATCCTCGTGCACGTCGCGGGCGTGCTGCGCGCCGCGACGGCCGGGGGCGGCACCGTCGCGCGGCTGGGCGGCGACGAGTTCGTCGTGGTGCTGCAGTCGGTTCACGCGGCGCGGGCGGTCTTCGAGGTCGCGAACGCGATCCACGCCGGGCTCGCGGAACCGGTGCGGGTGGGGCGGCGCCGCCTGTCCGTCGCGGCGAGCGTGGGCATCGCGCTCGCGGACCAGCACCTGGTCACCGCCGGCGCGCCGACGCTCCTCGCGGCTGCCGACGCGGCCCTGTACCGCGCCAAGCAGGGCGGTCGCGGCCGCACCGAGGTGTACGACGCGTCGATGGAGCTGTCGACCGCGCCGACGCTGCAACGCGAGATCGTGGACGCGATCGAGCACGACCAGCTGGTCGTGCACTACCAGCCGATCGTCGACCTGTCGGACGCCCGCGTCGTCGGGTACGAGGCGCTCGTGCGCTGGCAGCACCCGCAGCGGGGCCTGCTGCTGCCGGGCACGTTCCTCCCGCACCTCCAGGAGGCGGGCGTGTCGGTGCTGCTCGGGCAGTTCGTCGCGTCGCGCGTCGTGGAGTTCCTGGCGCGCACCGCCGACGACGCGCGCTGGGTGTCCGTCAACGTGTCGGCGGACCAGCTGGGCGACTCCGAGCTCGCGACGCGCCTCCTGCAGGACCTGTCGCGGCACCGCGTGACGGCGGGGCGCCTGGTGCTCGAGCTGACGGAGTCCTCGCTCGTGGCGTCCGGGACGCGCATCCGCCACGAGCTGACCCAGCTCTCCGCCGCGGGCGTGCCCATCCTGCTGGACGACTTCGGGACCGGGGTCTCGCCCTTGTCGTACCTGCGCGACCTGCCCGTGGCGGGCGTCAAGCTCGACATGTCGTTCACGTCGGGCATCCCGCACGACCCGACCGCCGGCAAGGTGACCCGCGCGCTCGGGGCGCTCGCGCGCGAGCTCGCGATGGTGACGATCGCGGAGGGCATCGAGAACGAGGAGCAGGCCGACTTCCTGCGCCGCAACGGCTGGCGCTACGGCCAGGGGTGGCTGTATGGCGGTGCGCTGCCGCCCGCCTGAGGCGCGTGGCGTCCCGGGCGGGCGTCCTGGACCCGTGACCTGCGAGATGAGGGTCGGGCCGCGCCCGCCCCGTAGGCTGGGGCGCGTGGTCGCCGACGCTCCCTCCGCCTGGAACCCGGCCAACGTCGTGACCGTGCTGCGCATCGCGGTCGTGCCGTTCTTCGCGCTCGCGCTGCTCGCGGACGGTGGGCACACGGTCGGCGGACGCCTGCTCGCGACGGCGCTGTTCGTGGCCGCCGCCGCGTCCGACCGGCTCGACGGCTGGCTCGCGCGCCGGTCCGGCCAGGTCACCGACCTGGGCAAGATGCTCGACCCGATCGCCGACAAGCTCCTCATCGGCGCCGCGCTCGTCCTGCTCTCGTGGCTGGGCGACCTCTGGTGGGCCGTCACGGTGCTCGTGCTCGTGCGCGAGCTCGGGATCACGGTCATGCGGTTCTTCCTGCTGCGCTACGTGGTGCTCCCGGCGTCGCGCGGCGGCAAGCTCAAGACCGTCCTGCAGTCCGTCGCGCTCTCGCTGTACCTGCTGCCGCTCGACCACCTGCCCGCGTTCGTCGGCGTCGTCGCGGCGGTGGTCATGGCGGCCGCGGTCGCGGTCACGCTCGTGACCGGCGTGGACTACGTGCGGGCCGCAGTGCGCATCCGTCGTGCCGCCGGCGTCCCGCCGTCGGCGGGGCTGTGAGCGCGCTGCCCGACGCCCGGCGGCTCGTGGGGCTGCTCGCCCGCACGGGCCTGACGGTCGCGGCCGCGGAGTCCCTCACGGGAGGGCTCGTCGCGTCGTCGCTCGTCGACGTGCCCGGCGCGTCGGCGGTGCTGCGCGGGGGCGTCGTCGCGTACGCCACCGACCTCAAGGCGAGCGTGCTGGGTGTCGACGCGGAGCTGCTCGCCGCCCGTGGCGCGGTCGACCCCGACGTGGCGCTGGCGATGGCTGCGGGCGTGCGTCGCGTGTGCGGCGCCGACGTCGGCCTCGCGACGACCGGGGTCGCGGGGCCCGACCCCCAGGACGGCCGTCCGCCGGGCACCGTGCACGTCGCCGTGGTCGCTGCGGGGGTGCGCGAGGTCCGCAGCCTCGAGCTCGCGGGGGACCGTGCGCAGGTGCGCGTCGGGACCGTGCGCGCCGTGCTCGCGCTGGCGCTCGCGTCGCTGCCGGGTGAGTGCTGACGCGGCGGGGAACACGACGGGGCGGCGCCGCGTTGGGGACGGTGTGAACACCACCCGGACCACCACCCGCCCCTCAGGCGCACGCGTCGGCGGCGCGCGGTACGGTGGTCGCCTCCCGGCCGTGAGGCCGGGTGCAGCGAGTGGGACGGCCGCGCACCCCGCGGGACCGTCCGTCGACCGAGGACGTGACGTGAAGGGGGGAGCCCAGATGGTCGTCCTACGACGAGAGATCGGTGACGTCCTGCGGGACGCGCGCCAGCGCCAGGGCCGCACCCTGCGTGAGGTCTCCTCGGCAGCCCGCGTCTCGCTCGGCTACCTCAGCGAGGTCGAGCGCGGTCAGAAGGAGGCGTCGTCCGAGCTGCTCAGCAGCATCTGCGACGCGCTCGACGTGCCGCTGTCGCTCGTGCTGCGCGAGGTCAGCGACCGTGTCGCGGTGGCCGAGGGTCTGCACATCCCCGACACCGTCCCCGCCGACCTGGCCGCCGGGTCCGACCTCGGCGACGCCGGGTGGGCCATGCCGCGGTCGGAGCTCACGCCCGTCGGCTGACGCACAGGCATCACGGAGGGCCGGGCACGCCGGGAGCGGCGTGCCC
>JAEYNO010000107.1 GCA_023412515.1 Actinomycetes bacterium | reverse complement strand
CTGCCGTCGCCGGCCGGCGCGCCGAGCACGGCGGCCTGCAGCGCGGCGAGCTGCGCGGTGCCCGCGAGCGCGAGGTCGAGCAGCGCGTCGAGCTCGGCGCGGTCGAACGGCGCGTGCTCGGCGGTGCCCTGCACCTCGACGAACGTCCCCGAGCCGGTCGTGACGACATTCATGTCGGTCTGCGCGCGCACGTCCTCCTCGTAGGGCAGGTCGAGCACCGGCACGCCGTCGACGACGCCGACGCTGATCGCCGCGACCGAGTCGCGCAGCACCTGGCGGCCGGGCTTGACGAGGCGCTGCGACGTCGCCCACGCGACCGCGTCGGCCAGCGCGACGTATGCGCCGGTGATGGCGGCCGTGCGCGTGCCGCCGTCGGCCTGCAGCACGTCGCAGTCGAGCACGACCGTGTTCTCGCCGAGCGCGGCGACGTCGACGACGGCGCGCAGCGAGCGGCCGACGAGACGCGAGATCTCGTGCGTGCGCCCGCCGACCTTCCCGCGCACGGACTCGCGGTCCGAGCGGCTGTTGGTCGCCCGCGGCAGCATCGCGTACTCGGCGGTCACCCAGCCCTCGCCCGAGCCCTTGCGCCAGCGCGGCACGCCCTCGGTGAACGACGCGACGCACAGCACCTTGGTGCCGCCGAACTCCACGAGGACGGAGCCCTCGCCCGCGTCGAGGAACCGCCGCGTGATCGTCACGGGCCGCAGCTCGTCGACCCGTCGCCCGTCGGCTCGCGGCCCGCCTGCGCCCGTGCCTGTTCCCGTGCCTGCACCCATCGCGCTCACCATGCCCCGACCCTACGTGCGCACGCCCACACCCTCCGAACTCGTTCCCGCACCTCCCTCCGCCCGTGGCACCCGCCCGCACCGCGCACGCCGCGCGCCTCTCGAGCGTGCTGATCCCGCGAGCGCGGCACACATCGGTCGAACGCGGGACAAACGAGTGCAGCGCTCGGCGGACGACTGTCGCGCCCGACGAACGCGCGGCCCTCGACGAGCGCGTGCCGCAGGAGACCGCCGCCCGGCCCGCGAACCAGCCCCACCCACCGGCCGGTCCGCCGCACATCACGCGAGCGCGGTACTCGTCACGCGAGCGCAGGACGAACGAGTGCCGCGCTCGACGGACGGGTACCGCGCTCGTGGTGCGTCGGTGCGCGGGGCCGCCACGGCCCCGGTGCGCGCGGCACACGGGGCGACCGTGCGTCCCGGTCGTCAGCGCACGCCGGCGGCGCGCAGGCGGGCGAGCATCGGTGGGCCTGCCCAGGCGTCCGCCCACGTCCACCGTGCGACGCCGAGGCCGGCGGCCCGGAGCCGGTCCTCCCGCAGCTTCTCCCGCCAGAGGACGTCGTGCGACGCGCCGGCGTACTTCACCCGACCGTCGAACTCGCCGACCACGCCGTGCTCCGGCCACCAGAAGTCGACCCGCCCGACCAGACCGTGCCGGTCGTGGACCTCGTGCTGCAGCACGGGTGCGGGCACGCCCAGCTCGGCCATCCGCACCCGGCTCAGCGACTCCCCGGGCGACTCGGCCAGCGGGTCGACGAGCGCAGCCACGGCACGTGCGGCCCGCACGCCCCGCCCTCGGGCCGCACGCTCGACCTCGTGCACGAGCTCGTCCGTCGTCGTCAGACCGCGCCGGACGGCCGCGTCCCCCGCTGCCACCCCCGCCACGGGCCCGCCCAGACGCGCCAGGTCGACGACGGTCCGCGCCGGCGCCGTGCACCTGAGCCCGTCCACCAGGACCGCCTCGGGGACCTCGGCGACGGCGTGCCGGACGACGTCGCGGTGCGACCGCCCGCCCGCGGCCGGAGCGCGCACCAGGTGCACCCGGTCGTCGCGGCGGCCGACGGCGGGCAGCCCCAGGACTGTCGCTGCCGACCAGTGCGAGAGCGTCACGGGTCCTGCGGCCGCGGCGACGACGGCCCGGACGCGGGCGTGGTGCCGGGCCTCGTCGTCCAGCACCGCCCACGCCGCGGCGTCGACGTACGTGCCTCGGCGGACGCGGACGACCTCCCCCGCCCGCTGCCGACGCCGGACGAGGTCGGAGGAGTGCTGCCCCCGCTGCCCGTGCACGTGGACGAGGGCAGGGTGGTCGTCCGGCTGGTCGGGCGCGCCGACGTTCGCCTCGCGCCGCCCGAGCGTCCGGGAACCGCCCGGGCGCGGTCGATCCGCTGCCGCCGGCTCACGATGGTCGTCCACGCGCCGCACGGTGCCACGCCCGCGGGCACCCGCGTCGTTCGTCGTCCACACCCCCGTCGAGCGCGGTACTCGTGCGCCCGGCGCGGGGGAAACGAGTGCCGCACTCGCGAGACGAGTACCGCGCTCGCGAGTAGACAGGCGGAGGGGGCGGGCGCCGGTGCCCGAGTGCCGCGGAGGCTAGAGCGTGTACGTGGCACCCGGGGCCGCGAGCGAGGTGGGGCCGGCGTAGGCCGTGGCCGCCTCGGTGAGGGCCGCGCGCGGGTCGTTCCACGCCGGGACGTGCGTGAGCACCAGCCGGCGGGCGCCCCCTCGCGCGGCGGCCTCGGCGGCGCGCCGGCCCGTGAGGTGGACGCCGCGGACGTGGTCGTCGCGGCCCTCGACGAAGGCGGCCTCGGCGAGCAGCAGGTCGGCGTCGGCGGCGAGCGCGTCGAGCCCGTCGCACGCGTCGGTGTCGCCGCTGTACGCGAGCGTCACGCGGCGCCCGGCGTCGGCCTCCGACGGACCCGTGACGCGGATGCCGAACGCGGGCACCGGGTGCTCGACCGGCACGGCCTCGAGCGTCAGCGGCCCCACGCGCACGGGCTCGCCGGCGCGCCACTCGCGCACGTCGAACTGCTCCTGCGTGTCGGTCGCGGGGTCGTGGCCGGACAGGTGCGCGAGCCGCTCGCGCGTGCCGACGGGCCCGAGGACGGGCAGCGGCGGCAGCGCACCCGTGGGCCGGTAGCGCCGGTACACGCCGAGCACGGCCATGTCGGCGACGTGGTCGGCGTGCAGGTGGGACAGCGCGACGACGTCGACCGCGGCCGGGTCGCCCCAGCGCTGCAGCGGGCCGAGGGCGCCGCTGCCCAGGTCGAGCACGGCCGACCACGTGCGCCCGTCGGCGTCCCGCGCCTGCACGAGGTACGACGACGCGGCCGAGTCCGGGCCGGGGAACGACCCGGCGCAGCCCAGCACGACGAGCCTCACCGCAGCGCCTCGCGCGGCTCGACCGACTCGACCTCGGGGCCGAGGAACCGGCGCGCGAGCGTCGCGAAGCCCTCGGGGTCGCCGGTCGCGAGGAACCGGTGCGTCGCCGGCCCCGCGGCGGGGTCCCGCTCGAGGTCGTGCGCGACGAGCGTGCGGTACACGTCCTTGGCCGTCTCCTCGGCGCTCGACACGAGCGTCACCTCGTCGCCCATGACGTACGAGATGACCCCCGTGAGCAGGGGGTAGTGCGTGCAGCCCAGCACGAGCGTGTCGACGCCCGCGTCGCGGACCGGCTCGAGGTACTCGCGCGCCGTCGCGAGCGCGTCCGGCCCGGACGTCACACCGGCCTCGACCAGCTCGACGAAGCGCGGGCACGCGCGCGACGTGAGCTCGACGCCCGCGACCGCGAACGCGTCGTCGTAGGCCCGTGAGTCGACGGTGGCGCGCGTGCCGATGACGCCGATGCGCCCGTTGCGCGTCGCGGCGACCGCGCGACGCGCGGCGGGCAGCACGACCTCGACGACGGGCAGCCCGCGCCGCTGCGTGTACCGCTCGCGCGCGTCGCGCAGCACGGCCGCCGACGCGCTGTTGCACGCGATGACGAGCATCTTGACGCCCGCGTCGACGAGGTCGTCCATGATCTCGAGCGCGTGCGCGCGCACCGCCGCGAGCGGCTTGGGGCCGTACGGACCGTTGAGGGTGTCGCCGATGTACAGCGTCGACTCGTGCGGCAGCTGGTCGAGGATCGACCGGGCCACCGTGAGACCCCCGACGCCGGAGTCGAAGATCCCGATGGGGGCGTCGTTCACCCGGCCGAGCCTAGCCGTCGGACCCGACGTGCCCACCCGGGGACGCGTCGGGTGCGGCGAGCATCACAGCCAGGAGCGACTCCTGCAGCCAGGACAGCGCGCCGTACACCGACGCCAGGTAGGCGCGGACGTCGTCCTCGTCGCCGTCGCCGAGCCCGTCGTACAGCGCCTCGGAGTCCTCGTCGGTGCGCAGGTCCAGCCGCTCGCCGAGCACGAGCCGCAGGTCGGTGAGGCACGCCGCGACGTCGTCGGCGGACCGCGGGTCCACGACCAGCGCGTGCTCGGGCCACCCGGGCTCGCCGTGCACGAGCGAGGTCCACAGGCAGCGCAGGCGTGCGATCTTGCGGGCCCGCAGGTCGTCCTCGGTGAGTCGGCGGAACTCGCCGGCGACCTCCGGGTCGTCGCGCGACGCGTCGGGCAGGAGCCGGCGGACGGCCGGGTCCTGCGGCGGCGGCAGGGGCGCGGTGCGCAGCTGCCACGCCGCGACGTCGGACGTGGAGCCCGGCCCCCCGTCGGGGCCCGCGTCGGGCCCGGCCGACGGCGGCGGCCCGTCCTCGAACCGACCCGCGCCGAGCAGCTCGGCGACGTCGGCGACGACCGACGCGACGACGGCGCGCTCGCCCGCGTCGAGCCGCGCGACGTACCGCCCCTTCTGGCGGCGGAACGCCCGCATCACTGCCCTCCGCGCTGCAGGGTCGCCCACAGCCCGTACCCGTGCATGGCCTGCACGTCGACCTCCATGGCCTCGCGGTTGCCGGTCGAGACGACCGCGCGCCCCTCCTCGTGGACCTGACGCATGAGGCGCTCGGCCTTCTCGCGCGGGTGGCGGAAGTACGTCTGGAACACGTAGGTGACGTACGACATGAGGTTCACGGGGTCGTTCCAGACGATCGTCACCCACGCGTCCGCGGTGGACGACGCCTCGTCCACCTGCTCGCGGGTGTCGGGGGCGGTCGTCGCAGGCACGGCGTCCACTGTAGGTGCGGCGCACCGCGGCGGCGGATGTCGCTCCGACCTGCGGACGTCTACGTTGGCGGCATGGACGACTCGCGCCCCGGCACGCCCCCGCACGTCACCCCGGCCGTCGCGGCCGTCGGGTCGGGCAGCACCGCGCTGCTCACGGACCGGTACGAGCTGACGATGCTGCAGGCGGCGCTGGCCGACGGCACGGCGCACCGGCGCTGCGTGTTCGAGGTGTTCACGCGACGCCTGCCCGCGGGTCGCCGCTACGGCGTGCTCGCCGGGACGGGGCGCGTGCTGGAGCAGCTCGCGTCGTTCCGGTTCGGGACGCCCGAGCTCGACTGGCTCGCCGACGAGCGCGTCGTCGACGACGCGACCCTGGAGTTCCTGGCGGGGTACCGGTTCGGCGGCTCGGTCGTCGGGTACGCCGAGGGCGAGGTGTTCTTCCCGCAGTCGCCCGTGTGGGTGGTCGAGGGCACGTTCGCGGAGGCGGTGCTGCTCGAGACGCTCGTGCTGTCGGTGCTCAACTACGACTCGGCGATCGCGTCGGCCGCGTCGCGCATGACGAGCGCGGCGGTGGACCGCCCGTGCCTCGAGATGGGCGCGCGCCGCGCGCACGAGGACGCGGCGGTCGCCGCGGCGCGGGCCGCCGCGGTGGCCGGCTTCGCGGCGACGTCGAACCTCGAGGCGGGCCGCCGGTACGGCCTGCGGACGATCGGCACGGCGGCGCACGCGTTCACGCTCCTGCACGACGACGAGGAGGCGGCGTTCGCGTCGCAGGTCCGGTCGCAGGGCCCCGGCACGACGCTGCTGGTCGACACGTACGACGTGCACCGCGGGGTCGAGCGCGCGCTGGCCGCCGCGGGCACGGGGCTGGGTGCCGTGCGCCTCGACTCGGGCGACCTGGGCTCGCTCGCGCAGGAGGTGCGCGAGCAGCTCGACGCCGCCGGTGCGCACGGCACGCAGATCGTCGTCACGAGCGACCTCGACGAGTACGCGATCGCGTCGCTCGCGGCCGCTCCCGTCGACTCCTACGGCGTGGGGACGAGCCTCGTCACGGGGTCGGGCGCGCCGACGTGCGGCATGGTCTACAAGCTCGTCGCGCGCGAGGGCGCGTCCGGCGAGCTCGAGCCGGTCGCGAAGGCGTCGCGGTCGAAGGTCAGCGTCGGCGGTCGCAAGGCCGCGGCGCGGCGGCTCGGGCCGGACGGGCGTGCGGTCGAGGAGGTCCTCGTGGTGGGGCCCGACGAGGCCGTGGCGGGGTGGACGGCTGCGCAGGCCGCCGGCGGCGACCCGTCGTTGCGCCCGCTGCACGTGCCGCTCGTCGTCGAGGGCGAGGTGCAACCGGGGCTGACCGCCGCGGCGGGCGTGCGGGCCGCGACGCAGCGGCACCACGCGT
>JAEYNO010000027.1 GCA_023412515.1 Actinomycetes bacterium | reverse complement strand
TCGATGTCCTCCTTGGGGAGGGCCGAGCCGCCGGTGATCGTCATCGACTGCTCCTTGCCCGTGCCGCGGTCCTTGGCGGACACGTGCACGATGCCGTTCGCGTCGATGTCGAACGTGACCTCGATCTGCGGCACGCCGCGCGGCGCGGGCGCGATGCCGGTGAGCTCGAACGTGCCGAGCGGCTTGTTGTCCCGCGCGAACTCGCGCTCGCCCTGGAACACCTGGATCAGCACGGACGGCTGGTTGTCCTCGGCCGTCGAGAAGATCTCGGACCGCTTGGTGGGGATGGCCGTGTTGCGCTCGATGAGCTTGGTCATCACGCCGCCCTTGGTCTCGATGCCGAGCGACAGCGGGGTGACGTCGATGAGCAGGACGTCCTTGCGGTCGCCCTTCATGACGCCGGCCTGCAGCGCGGCGCCGACGGCCACGACCTCGTCCGGGTTGACGCCCTTGTTGGGCTCCTTGCCGCCCGTGAGCTCGGTGACGACCTCGGACACCGCGGGCATGCGGGTCGAGCCGCCGACGAGGACCACGTGGTCGATGTCCTTCACCGAGATGCCCGCGTCGCGGATGACCTGGTGGAACGGCGCCTTCACGCGGTCGAGCAGCGACTGCGTCATCTGCTGGAACTGCGCGCGCGTCAGCTTGGTGTCGAGGTGGATCGGGCCGTTCTCGCTCATCGAGAGGTACTGCAGCGAGATGTTGGTGCTGGTCGCGGACGACAGCTCCTTCTTGGCCTGCTCGGCGGCCTCGCGCAGACGCTGCAGCGCGATCTTGTCCTTCGACAGGTCGACGCCCGTGGTGTTCTTCACCTCGGTGACCAGGTGCGCCACGATCGCGGCGTCCCAGTCGTCGCCGCCGAGGCGGTTGTCGCCGGCGGTCGCGCGGACCTCGATGGTCGAGAAGCCGTCGTCGTCCTTGCCGACCTCCAGGAGGGACACGTCGAACGTGCCGCCGCCGAGGTCGAAGACGAGGATGTTCTCGTCCTCCTTGCCGCGCTCCAGGCCGTACGCGAGCGCGGCGGCCGTGGGCTCGTTGATGATGCGCAGGACGTTGAGGCCCGCGATGGTGCCCGCGTCCTTGGTGGCCTGGCGCTCGGCGTCGTTGAAGTACGCCGGGACCGTGATGACCGCGTCGGTGACGGGCTCGCCCAGGTACGCCTCGGCGTCACGCTTGAGCTTGCCGAGGATGCGGGCGCTGATCTCCTGCGCGGTGTACTTCTTGTCGTCGATCGTGGTCGTCCAGTCCGTGCCCATGTGGCGCTTGACGGACGAGATGGTGCGGTCGACGTTGGTGACCGCCTGGCGCTTGGCGACCTCGCCGACCAGCACCTCGCCGGTCTTGGAGAACGCCACCACGGACGGAGTCGTGCGCGACCCCTCCGCGTTCGCGATGACCGTGGGCTCGCCGCCCTCGAGGGTGGCGACCACGGAGTTGGTGGTGCCGAGGTCGATGCCGACTGCTCGTGCCATGTGCGTGCCTTCCTTCCGGAACCTCGCGGGCTCCTGCTGCGTGGAGTGCTCGACGTCTTGAGCCCGCCTGGCTCAAGTCTGCGACGGTGGGTGGCCGTCCGACAAGTCGAAGCGGGGAGAAGTTGAGTCTGATGGGCTCAACTCACGCACGGCGGAACTTGTTCCCGGCCCCGAGCCCACACACGAAGGCGCATGTACTGAAAAACTGTTACAGTAGGCTCGTGTACGCTGCCGAGGTCGACCATGCACTGGCCATGCCCGTCGACGAGGCGGTGGACCAGCTGCTGAAACTCCCCGAAGGGCAGTGGTTCGAGCGCAAGTCCGGGCGCATCTCACCGCGAGACCTGGCCGTCGCTCTGGTGGCGCTCGCCAACGCGGAGGGCGGCTGCATCGTCGTGGGCCTCCACTCCGGATCGGTAGAGGGTGTCACGGCTGCTCGCCTCAACGATCTACGCCAAGCAGCGCAGGACTTCACACAGCCCGTCGTCCGCGTCCGTGCCGAGGATCTGACCACGTCCAGAGGAGCGACGCTGCTCCTGCTCCGCGTCGACCCGGGCGACCGGGTCCACGAGACCACGAACGGCGACTGCTACCTGCGTGTTGGGGACGAGTCCCGCAAGCTGGGTTTCGCGCAGCGCCAGGAGCTCGAGTACGACCGCGGGGGCGCACCCTTCGACGGCATCACTGTCGACGCGCAGATCGAGGACCTCGACGCGGACCAGGTGGCCGCTTACCAGAAGGCGATCGGCTCGTCGTCCCCGGAGTCGATGCTCCGAGCCCGCGGCCTGCTCACCAGGGACGGCCGCCTGACCGTCGCCGCGTACCTGCTCTTCGGCGAGCGCCCTCAGGACCTGTTCCCGAACGCACACGTTCGCATCCTGCGCTACCGCGACGTCGAGCGAGGAACGGGCGCCAACCTGACGCTCGAGGACTCGGCCGACATCCGCTGCGAGGGCTCGATCCCGCACCAGATCGCGGACGCCGCGCGGGTCATCGGGTCGATGATCCCGGACCGCCGAGCCCTGGGGGTCAGCGGGAGGTTCGAGGCGATCCCCGTCATCCCACGAGACGCCTGGCTCGAAGGACTGGTGAACGCCGTGCTGCACCGCTCCTACAGCATGGCCGGCGATCACGTCCGGGTAGAGATCTTCCCCAACAGGCTCGAGATCGCGAGTCCCGGCCGCTTCCCCGGACTCGTGGACCCCACACGCCCGCTCGACATCAGCCGGTACGCGCGCAACCCGCGGCTCGCGCGAGTGTGCTCGGACCTGGGCATCGCGCAGGAGCTGGGAGAGGGAATCAAGCGCATCTTCGGCGAGATGCGAGCCCGCGGGTTGACCGACCCCCTGTACACGCAGACAGCCGCATCGGTGCAGCTGACGCTCTTCTTCTCCGACGCGCTCCCACCGGAGATTCGCAGCGCACTGCCGCCAGGCGCCCTGAAGACACTAGATCTGCTGCGACGCGCGGGACGGCCGCTGGGCACGGGCCAGGTGGCCGACGCGGTCGGCGTCACCCGACCGACCGCCTCCCGCCACCTCCAGCGACTCCAGGACGCCGGCCTCGTCACCTGGGAGGGCCAGTCACCCAAGGACCCTCGCGCCGCCTGGCGCCTGACGTGACCAGCGACTGCCACACCTACTACGACGCAGTTTTGCAGTAGATGTTCCAGTAACGGGTTGCCGCCTCCGCGAACTTTGCGGCTCCAGCATCGCGATCGCCGGGCGTGACCCGCTCATGGCGTCGCGCCGACGCCAGCCACGGCCGCCCTCGACAGCTCCGGCGGGGAGATCTCGCCACGCTCACAGCTCCCGAACCGTCAGCAGGCTGCACCCCGCGGCGGACCGTGCCACCACCTCGCCCGTCTCGCGGAACCCGAGCTTCGCCAGCACCCGGCGCGAGGCCTCGTTCCAGTCCCACACCGTCGCCCGCAGCCGCGAGCAGCCCGACGCGCGCGCCCACGCGACGACCGCCCGGCCCGCCTCGGTGGCGAAGCCCCGGCCCTGCGCCGCACGCAGCAGCTCGAACGCGAGCTCGGGCTCGTCGGGCGGCGGGCTCCCCCACTCGGTCAGGCCGCAGTACCCGACGACCTCGTCGGTGTCCCTGCGGTGCACGGCGAGGAGTCCGGGCTCGTCGCCGAGCCGCGCGGCGACGTCCGCGACGGTCGGCCGACCGTGGGCGTCGATGCGGCGGTGCTCGGGCACCCGCGGGTCCCACTCGGTCCACAGCAGGCGGTACGTCGCCGCGTCCTCGGCCCGGCGGGGCCGCAGCACGAGGCGGTCGGTCTCGAGCAGGTCGGGCACGGGCGTCGGCGCCATGCGGCGATCGTGCCACCCGCGCGGACGGGGCGCCGCAGACGACGACGTCAGGAGCGCTGCCCCGGCGGTCAGCGGGGAAATCTCGCGACCCTCGCACCCCGGCCTGCCAGGATCACCGGCGTGGTGCTCCGCGACGCGACCGGCGACGACCTCGACCTGCTCCACGACATGCTCCTGGAGGCGTTCAACTGGGACGGGACGCCGCGGTTCACGCGCGCGCAGGTCGTCGCGGACACGCACACCGCGCGCTACCTCGGCGGGTGGAAGCGCCCGGACGACTTCGGGCTCGTCGCGACCGACGACGACGGCCGCCCGCTCGGCGCGGTCTGGGCGCGCGCCCTGCCCGCCGCGACGCCGGGGTACGGCTACGTCGCGGACGACGTCCCCGAGCTCGGCATGGCCGTCGCCCGCTCGCACCAGGGCCGGGGCGTGGGGTCGGCGCTGCTCGCCGGGTGCCTCGCACAGGCGCGGGGCCTGGGGTGGCGGGCCGTGAGCCTGAGCGTCGAGGACGGCAACGCCGCCGCCCGCGCGCTGTACACGCGGCACGGGTTCGTGGTCGTCGGCCGCAACGGCGGTTCCGACACGATGCTGCGGGAGCTCTGACCTCGCCGGCCGTACCTAATCGTTTGTGCTGATCGCCCGCCCCGCCGGGCCCGTGCCACAGTGGCCCGAACCGCCGAGTGAACGCTCACATCGCCGGTCGACCGCAGCGCCGCGATCACAGGAGGCAGACGCCATGCACCGACTCGCCCGACGGCTCCTCACGGCCGTCACGCTCAGCCTCGCGCTGGCCGGAGGCGTCGTCGCCACGTCCGTGCCGGCGTCCGCCGAGAGCAACGGCGGCACGCGCGTCATGCCGCTGGGCGACTCGATCACCGAGGGCGTCGGCATGACCGGCGGCGGCGGGTACCGCGTCGGGCTCTGGCAGCGCCTCGCGCAGAACGGCTACACGACCGACTTCGTCGGGTCGGGCTTCAACGGGCCCGCGAGCCTCGGCGACCACGACCACGAGGGCCACTCCGGCTGGCGGATCGACCAGATCGACGCCAACGTCGTCAGCTGGGTGCGCACGTACCAGCCGCGCACCGTGCTGCTGCACATCGGCACCAACGACATCACCCAGAACCGCGACCTCGCCAACGCGCCCGCGCGGCTCGCGTCCGTCGTCGACAAGATCACCAGCACGTCCCCGCAGACCGACGTGTTCGTCGCGACCCTGATCCCCGTGTCGTTCGCCGACGCGCAGGTCCGCGCCTACAACTCCGCGATCCCGGGCCTCGTGCAGAGCCGCGCCGCCGCCGGCAAGAAGGTGCACCTGGTCGACATGTACCGGGCCGTCAGCACCGCCGACCTGCCCGACGGCGTGCACCCCAACGCGGCGGGCTACGACAAGATGGCCGCCGCCTGGTTCGCGGCGCTGCGCTCCGTGCCCGGCAGCATCGGCAACCCCGCCGGCAACCCGGGCAACCCCGGGACCCCCGGCACGGTCGACACCTCCGCCTGGTACACGCTCGTCAACCGCAACAGCGGCAAGGCCCTCGACGTGTACAACCTGTCCACCGCGGACGGCGCGCGCATCGCGCAGTGGTCCCGCAACGGCGGCACCCAGCAGCAGTGGCAGTTCGTCGACGCCGGCAACGGGTACTACAAGCTGAAGTCGCGCCTGTCGGGCAAGGTGCTCGACGTGGCCGCGAAGTCCACCGCCGACGGCGCCACGATCCAGCAGTGGACCGACAACAACGGCACCAACCAGCAGTTCAGCCTCCAGACCGTCGACGGCTACGTGCAGCTGATCAACCGCAACAGCGGCAAGGCCGTCGAGGTGCAGGGCGCCTCCACCGCCGACGGCGCGAACGTCGTGCAGTACAGCGACTGGAACGGCGCCAACCAGCAGTGGCAGCTCGTGAAGGTCGGCTGAGCGCCACCCTCACCGCCGGGCCGACGCCCGGGTGCGACCGCGCGCACCCGGGCGTCGGCGCGGCACCCTCAGGCCGACGGCGCCGCCGGCTCCGGGACGGCGGCCGGCACCTGGACGGCGGTCGGCACCTGGACGGCGGTCGGCACCGGCACGTCAGCCGGCACCGGGACCTCGGCCGACGCCGGCGCACCCAGCGCCCGGCGGATCGTCGCGTGCCGCAGCAGGAACGCGCGTTCGTCGAGCTTCTTGCGGCGCAGCCACGACACGACCTCGGTGTTGCACTTGCTGGCGTTGCACGCCCCGCACGCGGGCACGACGTTGTCGACCGTGTACCGACCGCCGCGGGAGATCGGCAGGACGCAGTCCCGCTGCAGCGGCCGGTCGGCCGCGCCGCAGTAGGCGCAGCCGCCCCACGCGTCCCGCAGCGCGCCCCACTCCAGGTCGGTGAGGTCGTTCTCGACACGCGCCAGCCGGCGCCGTCGGCGGCGGGCGACCTGAACGCGACGGGTAGGGCGGGCCATGGCGGCAGCGTAGGAGTCACGGCCCCGCCACCACCGCCGACCCGCCCGAGAGCCGGTCCGCGCGCCCCGGTGAGGTTCGGCGCTCCCGGTGGTCAGTCGCACCAGAACGTCCACGCCGACCCGGAGGTGCCATGAAGCTGCTGCTCACGTCGGGCGGGGTCACCAACCCGTCGATCCACGACGCCCTGGTCCGGCTGCTCGGGCGGCCCGTGGCCGATGCGCACGCGCTGTGCATCCCGACCGCGCAGTGGGGGCACCCGATGTGCGGGCCGGCGTCGGTGAGGCGCGTCGTCGCGGGCGACGCGCACCTGACGGGTCTGGGGTGGGCGTCGCTCGGCGTCCTGGAGCTGACGGCGCTGCCGTCGACGGGCTCACGGCGCTGGGAGACGTGGCTGCGGGAGGCTGACGTGCTGCTCGTCGACGGCGGCGACGCGACGTACCTCGCCCACTGGTTGCGCGCGTCGGGCGTGGCGGACCTGCTGCCGTCGCTGACGGACACCGTGTGGGTGGGGGTGAGCGCGGGGAGCATGGTGCTGACGCCCCGCATCGGCCCGTACTTCGTCGAGTGGCCGTCCGCACCGGACGACCGGACGCTCGGCGTCGTCGACTTCGCGATCTTCCCGCACCTCAACGCGTTCCCGACCAACACCCCGGCCGACGCCGAACGGTGGGCGGCCGGCCTCGACGTGCCCGCGTACGCGATCGACGAGCAGACGGCGATCGCCGTGGTCGGCGGCGCCGTCGAGGTGATCTCCGAGGGGGCCTGGACGAAGCTGCGTTGAGGGCGCCAGGGGCTGCACGCGGCCGAGGTCAGCCCGCCGGCACCCGTGGAGCGAGCTCGAGCGGTCAGCGCGGGCCGTCGGCCAGCTCGGCGTCGTACCGCTCGCGGGCCTCGTCGATGCGCGGCAGCTGCTCGTCCGCCCAGTGCAGGATCGCGTCGACCGGTGCACGGAGGGTCTTGCCGAGGGGCGTGATCCGGTACTCGACGGCGACGGGCCGGGTGCCGAGCACGACGCGCTCGACGATGCCGTTGCGTTCCAGGCGCCGCAGCGTGGCGGTCAGGGACTTCTGCGTGACCGTCGGTATCGCGCGGCGCAGGGCGCTGAAGCGCATCGGCCGCTCGCACAGCTCGTTCAGCACGTCGAGCGACCACCGGTCGAGCACCTGGTCGAGCAGCTCGCGGTGCGGCGCGGTGATGGTCAGCCGGTCGTCGGCGTGCGGGGCGGTATCGGTCACGACACCCAGTCTCGTTGAAGTGCCTTCCCGAGACCAGGTACCCATGGGATACCGAGTTGTCGATCGAGGGAGCACCCATGACCGTCGAGCTGTCGTCCCCCGCGGGCCTCCTGCAGCCCGTCCCGTACCACCACGTCGCCGTCGCGACCGGCACGCGTCAGGTCCACGTCGCCGGACAGATCGCCCGCGACGCGACCGGAGAACCGCTGGCCCCGGGCGACCTCGCCGGGCAGGTCGGCCACGCGCTGCGCAACGTGCGCACCGCCCTCGCGGACGCCGGCGCCGGCTTCCGCGACGTCGTGCGCCTCACGTTCTACGTCGCCGGCTGGCGCCCCGAGATGATGGACACCTTCATGGCGGGGGTCGAGGCCGTGGCCGACGAGATCGACCTCCCGCTGCCCATGCCGCCGGCCTCGCTCATCGGGGTGGTCGTGCTCTTCGAGCCGGACGTGCTGGTCGAGGTGGAGGCCACGGCCGTCCTCGACTGACGCGACCGCGCCGGCCGACGTCGCCGCCTACCCCGGGCCGACACCCCCACGCACCGCGACGTCCCGCTCCTCGGTTCGGGTCACCCGCGTGTGGACGACGTCGCGGACGCACCGCCCCCGCGCCCGCGCTGACGGTCCAGCTCCGCGCGCAGCAGCGGCGGCCAGTACCCGAGGAACTCGTCGGACTCACCGGGGGCGGCCCCGTAGTGCTCGACGAACGAGACCGCGACGGCCTCGGCCACGTGGTCGTCCCCCTCGCGCAGCCCCTTCTCGACAACCGTGAGGACGCGGCCCACCAGCGCCGTGTCACCGGCCCCGAACGCGGCGACCGTCAGACGCAGGAGGTCCGGGAGCAGCAGGTGCAGGAGAACGACGCCGTCGTCGTCGTCCCGGTTCTCGTCCACCAGCGGCGTCGCGCGCGGGACCGCCGCGAGCAGCGCGTCGACGAACCCCCGGGCGTTGAGCACCGCGTCAGTGTGACGCATGCGAGCAGCGCGCGTGGGGCGCTTCACCCACCGCCCGCCCCGGGGCATCGTGCGAATCCCCTGGTCAACGTCTCCGACGCCTCACTAGCGTGCCGCCATGAGCGCTGCGGACTTCTACACCGGGATCGTCGCCGAGGCCTACGGGCCGCTGCGGGGCGACGTCGTCGAGGCCGGTCCGTACCTCGACCTCGTCCGCGCGGAAGGGGAGCCCGCGCTCGAGCTGGGGTGCGGCGACGTCGGCCCGTTCCTCGAGCTGGTGGCGGCGGGGATCGACGTCGAGGGCGTCGACTCGTCGGCCGACATGGTGCGACGGTGCCGCGAGAAGGCCGCCGCGCTGGGGCTGAGCGCCACCGTGCACCACCAGCGCATGGAGGACCTCGCGCTGCCGCGGCGGTTCCGGTGCGTGTACCTCGCGGGGGCGACGTTCAACCTGCTGCCCGACGACGCGACCGCCGCGGCCGCGCTGCTGTCGATCACGCGGCACCTGCTGCCCGGCGGCGCGGCGCTGGTGCCGTTGTGGGCGCCGCCGCCGACGCCCGCCGAGCAGATCGGCCGCGTCCGCGAGGCCGTCACCGAGCAGGGCCGGCAGGCGCGGTTCCACGTCGTCGGCGAGGACTACGACGCCGCCGCGCGCACGCGCACCACGCGCGTGCACTACCGGCTCGACGGCCCCGAGGGCGTGCAGGAGGCGGACCGCGACTGGGTCATGCACTGGTACACCGACGACGGCTTCCGGCGGCTCGCCGAGGACGCGGGGCTGACGGTCGAGCGCGTCGACGTGCCCGCGGACGACGAGCGGGTCGTGCTGCTGCGCCGCGCGGGGTCGTGACGCGGCGACTCGCGTGACGGGACCGGTGGTGCGCGCCAGACCGACGTGCGCTCGCGGAGAGCCACGGGCGTGCCGCCGGGCACGGGCGACGCGATCGGCCTGGCCCGACCCGACGACCCTCGCTAGCGTGCCCGCGTGAGCGCCCACCCGACACCCCGGACCCGCCCCGCCGCGCCCGCGGACCTGCCCGCGGTCCTCGACCTCGACCACGCGACCGGCGGCACCCTGACCGTCGACGACGTGACGGCGTGGACGTCGTCCGGTGCGCTGCGCGTCGCCGAGACGCCCGGGGACGTCGTCGGGTTCGCGGTCGTCGTGCCGCACTTCTTCGGCCACGACCTCGTCGAGCTGGTCAAGGTCGCGCCCGCCGCACGGCGCCGCGGCGTCGCGACGGCGCTGCTCGCGCACGCGTCCACCACACGCACGACGCCGAAGGTCTTCACGTCGACGAACCTGTCGAACCGACCCATGCAGGCGGTGCTCGACGCGGCTGGGTGGGCGTGCGTCGGCGTCGTCGACGGACTCGACGAGGGCGACCCGGAGGTGTTCTACGCCGCGCCGCCGGTCGCCGCGGACCCCGTGCCGCTGCCGCCCGTGCCCGGCCGCGTCCCCGTGCGCGAGCGCACCGTGCACGTCGTCACGCACCCCGAGGCGACGCACCACGTCGACGGCCTGGTCGGCGGGCAGTTCGACTCCGACCTCACACCGCTGGGTGAGCGGCAGGCCGCGGCGATCGGGGCGGCGCTGCGGGCACGGGTCGACGCGGGTGCGAGCGTCGCCGTCGCGTCGTCGGACCTGCTGCGCACGCGCCGGACCGCCGAGGCCGTCGCCGCCGCGCTCGCCGTCACCCCCACGTTCGACGCGCGGCTGCGCGAGAAGTCCTACGGCGAGGCTGGCGGCCGCCCGCAGGCGTGGCTCGACGCGCGCTTCGTGCCGCCGCCCGCGATCGGCGACCGGCTGCGCCACGACGAGGGCGTGCCCGGCGCCGAGACGCGCCTCGACCTCGCGGTGCGCGCGTACGGCGCGCTGACCGACCTGCTGACGCTCGACGTCGACCACCTCGTGGTCGTCACGCACGGCTTCACCGCCGGGCTGCTCGTCGCGGCGTGGATCGGCATGCCCGTCGCGTCCGCCGGGCACGTCGCGTTCCCCGTGCCGTCGGGCAGCATCACGACGCTGCGCGAGGACGGGTTCTTCCACAACCGCGCGGTCGTCACCGTCGGCGACGTCGCGCACCTGCTCGGGGTGAGCGAGTCATGAGCGTGCGGGTGTGGGTCGCGGCGTGGCAGCTGCAGTGCTGCGGCGAGGCATTCGGCCCCGGGAGCGTGGCCGAGTGGCAGTGCGGGGAACCCGACCTCGACTGGCTGGAGAACGCGCTCGGCCCGGACGTCGCGGCCGGAATCACGCACGCGGAGGAGCACCACGGCGACCCGTCGGGCACCTGGGCGACCGTCCGCGGGACGGTCACCGGACTGGACGCGGCGTTCTGCCGCTACGGACCGACCGCGGCGGGCGGCACGATGCTCTACCCGGTGCAGGGATCCGGCTCGCTGCGGCCGGTCACCCTCGCGACCGGCCGCGAGCAGGGAGCGCCGGGTACCAGCCTCATCGGGTACGTCGTGGACGTCGAACCGGAGACACCGATCCGCTGACCGGGGATCGCCACGCGCGGAGGATCCGGCGACCCCTGCAGGTCCGAGCGTCCACACGCCACCCGGGGCGACCGCGAGCACCTGGCCGTCGGGTCGGAACAGCATCCACGAGTCGGCGTCGTCGTCGCACGACCAGAGGGTGAACGTGCGCAGGTGGACGTCGCCGAACGAGAAGACGGTGTCCAGCGCGGGGCCCGACGCGCTCACCGCCGTCAACGGCCGCCCGTCCACGACCGCGAGCGCCGCCGCGATGACGTCCCGGTCGTCCTCGCACGCGGCGAGCACGGTCGCCCCGTCCTCGATGCGCCACGCCGCCATCTGGATCCACAGGTGCCACGAGCCGTGCACAGGGCCGCCGCTGTCACGGCGCGGCTCGCCGAGCTCGAACGTCAGGAAGCTGCCGTGCCCCTGACGCGGGTTCCAGACCGCCTGGCCGATCGCCGCCGCGACGTGCTCGGCGAAGGGGCTGCCCTCCGCGACGTCCACCAGACCCACGACGCCAGGATGGCAGATGCGTCGAGGCCGGGATGCCGCCCGCGCGTCTGGACGCCCCCTGCGGACCGCCACCCACCCACCCACCCACCCACGCCGACGGACACCCGCGCGGACGACGGACACCGGCGCGCCGCTGTCCGTCGTGCCGTACCGCTGTCCGTCGGCGAGAGCGGGTGCGGTGGGGTGGGGCGACGGGGTGGCGCGACGGTGTCCGTCGCGCCGTGACGCTATCCGTCGGCGTTGGGTTGGTGCCGGGTGGGTGGCGCGTGGCCGGGTGGGTGGCGCGTGGCCGGGTGGGTGGCGCCGGTGCCGCTCAGGCGCGGCGCGTCGTGCTGCCGGCCAGCCCGCACTCGTAGGCGATGATCACGGCCTGCACGCGGTCGCGCGCGCCCAGCTTGGCGAACACGTTGCCCACGTGCGTCTTCACGGTCGTCTCCGAGACGTACAGCTCGGTGGCGATCTCGGAGTTCGACGCACCCGCGGCGATGAGCCGCAGCACGTCGAGCTCGCGCGGCGTGAGCACGCTCAGGCGCGGGTCCTGCCCCGGCTCGGCGACCTCGCCGGCGGCGGGCAGGTGCGGCGCGAACAGGTCGAGCATGCGTCGCAGCACGCGCGGCGCGACGACCGCGGTGCCGGCCGCCACGGTGCGGATCGCGTCGACGAGCTCGCCGGGTGCGGCGGACTTCAGCAGGAACCCGCTCGCACCGGCGCGCAGCGCGGCGAACGCGAGGTCGTCGACGTCGAACGTCGTGAGGACCAGCACGCGCGACCCGGGGTGCTCGGCGACGACGCGCCGCGTCGCCTCGATGCCGTCCACGCCGGGCATGCGGATGTCCATGAGCACGACGTCGGGCGTCAGCGCCGCGACCTGCGCGAGCGCGGCGCCGCCGTCGGCCGCCTCCCCGACGACCACGAGGTCCGGCTCGGACTCGATGACCAGCCGGAACCCGACACGCACGAGCGCCTGGTCGTCCACGAGCAGCACCGTCGTCGTCGCGGACGCGCCGTCGTCGCGCGTCGTCGTGCCGGTCATCACGCACCTCCGTCGTCGTCGTGCCACGGCAGGACCGCGTGCACGCGCCAGCCGCCGCCGGGGCGCGGGCCCGCGTCGACGGTCCCGCCGAGCAGGGCGGCGCGCTCGCGCATGCCGAGGACGCCGCGGCCCGAGCCGGGCCCGTCGCCCGGGCGCGTGCCGCCCGAGTCGAGCACGTCCACCTCGACGGCCGTCGGCGTGCGGCGCACCGTCACCTCGACCGACGGCGCGCCCGGGGCGTGCCGCAGGACGTTGGTCAGCGCCTCGCCGAGGATCCGCAGCACCGCAAGCCGCACGGCCGTGTCCTGCGGCAGCGGCGTGTCCAGGCCCGTCGCGGTGACCGCCAGGCCCGTCGCGCCGAAGCGCTCGACGACCGTCGCGAGGCCCACCTCGGCGGGGTCCTGCGGCTGGTCGCCACCACCGGGCACCGGCTCGGTCGCGGCCGGCCCCAGCGCACCGAGGACGCGCTGCATGTCCCCCAGCGCCGCCCGTCCGGTGCGCGCGACCTGCCGCACGGCGT